>JAFXIJ010000019.1 GCA_017533175.1 Clostridia bacterium | reverse complement strand
TAAATTTTTTAAATTTAATTTTGCTCTATATTCATTTCAATGGTCATTGTCAAATTTTCTTTGAAAATTTGTAACAAATCAAAGATTTGTTGTCGAAATAGTGTTCATTATCACTATTTCGACACCCAATAACCATTATAATATGTATTTAGGTGATAATAGTGTGTTATTGTAGAAAAAGTAGAAGCATAAAGAGTCTTGAGATTAAGGGGTGAAATTATGACAATTACTCTGTCGGATTATGCAGAAAAAATAATATGTAACGACATTACGGTCGGGCAACTCCAACAAAAATCATTGGAGATTTTGACATATTTTCAAAGCATCTGCAAGGAACATTCGCTCCGTTATTGGTGCGGAGGCGGCACCTGTATCGGTGCGCTTCGTCACAAGGGCTTTATCCCCTGGGATGATGACATAGATGTTTTTATGCCGCGTCCTGATTATGAAAAGCTTTATAAGATATGGAACGATGTTGCAGATACCAAGAGATATGCCCTTTCTCGCACCGATAAGGACAAAAACAATCACCAAACCGATATGCAGCTTGTTGACCTTAACACCACATTTATTAACAGACATAGTGTTGATGTTGACACCTGTCACGGTATTGCAATAGATATTATTCCCTTTGAGGGCTGTCCGGAGTCAAAGCTTTCAAGGCTTTTGCAGATATATCATTCGGTAATGTATTCTGTCTTTAATGTTCAGCGCTTACCTGACCATCAGGGAAAGCTGCTAAGGATGGCAACAAAGCTTGCTCTTGCTGCGGTTAAAAATCCTGAACGCCGCTATAAGATTTGGAAAAAGCACGAAACAAAGATGACAAAATATAATTTTGACACATCTAAAACCGTGAAGGAGACTGTAACATCATTTAGGGCTCTCTTTTATAATTATCCGAGGGAGTATTTTGAGGTAACGGAGGTTCCGTTTGAGAACATTACCGTAAAAATCCCGGTCGGTGCACACGACTATTTAACACGTGTTTTCGGTGACTATATGTCTTTGCCAGATGAAAAATACAGAACAGCAAAGCATGATGTGGTTTATATGAGTCTTGATGAACCGTTTAGCAAGTTTAGAGGCATATATTACTGTGTGGAGCAGAATAAAAAGTGATGCTTAGAATAAAGTATTTGGCAGAAAAATTAGTCGCAGTACTGCTTTTGGTTTTCAGAATTTTCCCTTTAAAAAAGAGAGTGATTTTTTCATCCTTTTCGGGAAGGCAATATTCAGACAGCCCTCGTGCTATTTCGGACTATATTTTAGAAAATTATCCTGATATCGAGATTGTTTGGGCGTTTTTAGAACCGGATAAGTTTGCTTTTGATAACAAGACAATAAAAAAGGTTAAATACAAATCTCTTGGTTATATATACTACACCCTTACGAGCAGAGTTTATGTTGACAATGTAGAAATATGGTCGGCTTTAAGATTCAGAAAAGGCCAGACAGTCATACAAACCTGGCATGGAGGAGGAGCGTATAAAAGGGTAGGCACAGACCGACTCGACGTATCCGACTTGCATAAAAAACATTCGGTACATAAGATGAACCGAATGAACATATTTCTTTCAAGCGGAAAGGTGTTTACAGAAAAGGTAATTCGTGGAGCCTTTGACTTTGGTGGCGAGGTTTTGGAAATAGGTCTTCCAAGAAACGATAGACTTAAAAAATTTTCAACTTCGGATATTGAAGGTATTAAGAGCAAGCTTGGTGTAAATCCCGATACAAAGCTTGCAATATATGCTCCTACATTTAGAAACAGCTTGGAGCTTTCTCCTTATACACTTGACATTGAAAAGCTAAGCTGTGCCTTGCGTGAAAAATTCGGCGGCGAGTGGACGGTGCTTTTAAGACTGCATTATTATATGGGCAACAAAACCTTTCTTTCAAGTGCTAAAAACACGATAGATGTTACCGACTATCCTGATATGCAGGAGCTTCTTTTAGCGTCGGATTTACTTATAACCGATTATTCATCTTCAATGTGGGATTTCTCACTAATGTACAAGCCGTGTTTTTTATATGCTGTTGATATAAACGAGTATTGTGGCGAGCGCGATTTTTATACAAAACCTGAAAGCTGGCCCTTCCCGATGGCGTATGATAACGATTCGCTTTGTAAAAACATCACTGATTTTAATTTAGAGGAATATGTAAAAAAGGTCGCGAATCACCATAAGGAGCTTGGAAGCTCCGAATCGGGAATTGCAACCAAAATAATATCCGAAAGAATTTTTAAAACATTAAATGACCTTTAAACAGAAAGAGTGAGGAGGTGCTTTATGACAGCTACGGAATGGGGAAATAATCCCGTACTTAAAGAAGATTTGGAAAAAATATCACTCTCATTTAAGCAACATGATTTCTTTAAGAATTCGCGTGTTTTGGTAACAGGCGCAACAGGGCTGATAGGCTCATTGCTGGTAAAAAGTCTGGCTGTTATTAACCGTATGCACTCGCTTAATATGGAGATAATTGCCTTTGTAAGAAACGAGGAAAAGGCAAAAAAGGTTTTTTCAGGGCTTCTTAACAGAGAGGATATTTCATTGTGTGTAGGCGATATTACGGCACCGCTTTTTATACAAAAGGATATAGACTATATCTTTCACACCGCAAGCATAACCACATCCAAGACCTATGTAACTAAACCTGTTGAAACCTTGAATACCGCCATTGACGGCACAAGAAACATTTTAGAGCTAGCAAAAAACTGCTCGGCAAAGGGAGTGGTATATGTTTCTTCAATGGAGGCATTTGGAATTACTGATGCTAAAAAAGAAAAAATTAAGGAAGAGGACCTAGGCTACATTGATATACTATCGGTGCGCAGCTCCTATTCGGAGGGCAAGCGTATATGCGAAACTTTAAGTGCCGCATACGCAGCCGAGTACGGCGTACCCGTAAAAATAGCAAGACTTGCACAGACCTTCGGTGCGGGAGTAAGCAGCGAGGACGGCAGGATGTTTGCGGCATTCACAAAAAGCGCACTTAAAGGAGAAGATATAGTTCTTCACACAAAGGGTGAGTCGGTAGGTAATTATTGTTACACCTCGGATGCGATAACCGCACTTATAACTATCTTATGTTATGGGGAAAACGGGGAAGCTTATACGGTTGTAAATGAGGCTACCACTATGAAAATAAAGGATGTAGCCGCCCTTGTGAGCGAAACGGTTTCTATGGGCAAATCCAAGCTGGTTTTTGATATACCCGAAAACTCGCTTACCTTTGGATACGCCCCCGATGTAACAATGCATCTTTCATCTGAGAAGCTTCGCTCTCTTATGTGGGAACCCACGGTTAATTTAAAACAAATGTTTGAAAGGTTGGCAAGCAGCTTTAAGGAAGAATCATAGAAAGGAAGAAGTAAATGAAGGGACTATTAAGTAAAGCTTTAACGGCTGTTAGCTTTTCAGACCGTCTAATGCTTATTATGTCGGTCTTTACGGTCACCTTTTTCATTTATAAGGACTTCGATATTCGTATGCTTTTCGGCTACGGATTGCTTTGTGTTTTTCTGTTTCTTCATTTTTTAAGAAGACTTGTTTTTAAAAAGGCGCTTTTAATGCCTTCGGCATCAGAGGGCATATTCTTTGTTATAATTGCAACCGTTTTTTTGATGTTTTTAAGACCTGCTTCAAGGCATGATGCCGACACACTGGTTTATGTGATGTCAATGATAATATGCACAGGTTTTCTGCTTTTTATGGAGCCGAACAAAAAAGAGTGCAATAATGTTTCTCGCGTATTCATTATTGCTGCACTGATTTTTTCGGGTTTTGTTATATTCTTCACCTTCTTTGAAGAGCTGTTTTGGCAGGGATATTTTCCTATTCTGTCCCGAGAATCAAAGGCGTATCTGATTAAATATGTAAACAGAGGATATACCCCTGTACTAGGGGGTTCTTGCACTCTGACCGATTATGTAATAATGCTTGGTGTGGCATCGGTTGTAGGCGGAATGCTTGCAAAAAAGCAAAAGGGTATAAAGGTAATCAGCCCTCTTGTTTTAATTGCTGTTTTCATCCTTGCAATATTGTTTGTCGGACGCAGAGGTGAACTGCTTTCAATAGGCTTTACCGTAGTCTTTATATATTTTGCAACACAGAACAAAAAGCAGCTTTTAATAAAACTTTTTGCACTTTTAGCTCTTCTTGTTTTAGGAGTAGTTATTTTTATAGTCTTCTTAGAAGAGCTTAAACAAATAAGCTTTTTATCACGTTATGTTATGACAATAGAGGACATACTTTCGGGAGTGGATACCTCCTCGGGAAGAGTAGAGCTTTACGGTATAGCACTGTCGGTATTTCTTAAAAATCCGTTGTTTGGCATTGGGTGGGGGAGCTTTTCAGATCATGTTCCTGCAGAATTTCGCAAGCTGCATGGTGATGCGGTAGCCGATGTTCATAATATTTATCTGCAATTTTTGTGCGAGATAGGCATTATTGGCACGGTACTCGTACTTATCCCGATAATTTATATTTTTGTAAAGACAGTTTCTCAGACCTCTCGGCTTTATAAAAATAATGAGCGCAGTGAGGAAATTGTACTTGCGGCAAGGCTGAATGGTATTTCCCTGACAATACAAACATTTTTCCTCACGGTCGGATTTTTGGACCCTTGTTTCAGCAAAAACATATTCTGGTGCTTCTTTGTAATTTCGGTCAAGATGCTCGGCACGGCAACCCGCCTTGAAAAGCACGAGGAAACCGATAGGTTTGCTCTCCTTTTCAAAAAGGCGGTATCAGCGGCTGTAAATAGGGTGAAAGGCAAATGAGAAGTATTGTAAATAAAATCAGAAATATGCCGCTCAACTTGAAAGCAACCTTGGTTTTCGCAATATCAAATTTTGCAACAAGCGGTATTAACTATATTACAACTCCTATCTTTACAGCCCTTCTTACCACGAATGAGTATGGTACGATAGCTGTTTATAATTCTTGGTTTGATATAGTTAAGGTTTTTGCCTCAATGACACTTATTTATCCCGGCATTTTAAATGTGGGACTTTATGACCATAGCCAAAACCGTTGGAAGTATTTGTCCTCAATGCTTGGTATAACCACATTTTGCACGGCGGTGCTTGGCATTTTGTACGCTTTGTTTTTTGATGCCGCAAACAGTATGTTTGCACTTCCGCCATCCCTTGTAATTCTGATGCTTTTCACATCGGTTTTCACACCGGCAACAATCTTTTGGACCTTTAAGCAAAGATATGAATATACCTATAAGGCGGCATTTTATGTGTCGGTCGGCTCGGCAGTTTTCGCCCAAATCATATCTATTGCGGCGGTTATGCTCGCAAAGAACTTGGGGCTTGGACATCTCCCCGAGATAAGACTTTGGAGCGCGGGAATACTCAATGTAGCAGTTGCGATTGTACTCTTTGTTTATATTTTAGTAAAAGGAAAAGCTTTTTTAGACTTTTCGGTCTGGAAGCCTACCTTTTTAGTAGCACTTCCGCTAATTCCTCATTATTTAGGCTCGGTCGTTCTTTCAAGCACAGATAAAATTATGATTGGCCAAATGATAGGCGAGGATAAGGCGGGAATATATTCTCTTGCAGCCATACTTTCGGCAATAGGTGTTTTGCTGTGGCGTGCGCTCAGCGTAACTTTTGCACCTTTTGTAAATGAGAAGTTAGGCAAGAGAGATTTTGTGCAGATTCGCCGTTCGGTAAAGCCACTTTTAACAATGGTGGGCCTTGTATGTGTAATTGCTGCTCTGGCGGCTCCTGAGATAATAAGCATACTTGCTACGGATGAATATTTAGCAGGTGTTTATGTTGTCCCGCCTATTGCTGCGGGAATATTTATCCATGCACAATACGATGTTTTTTCGGCAGTTTCTTTTTTCCATAAAAAATCTGTCAGAATAATGGTTGCAACAGTTACGGCAGCGGTGGTAAATATAGTGCTGAACTATCTTTTTATTTCCTTATTTGGATATATTGCAGCGGGTTATACCACCTTAATATCAAATCTTATTTTAAGCGGGATGCACTATTATAACACAAGAAAAATCGAGAAAGAAAAGATTTATGATGCTAAGTTTTCTCTTTTGTCGGCTATTGCCGTATCCCTGCTTTGCCTTGCGTCAAATTTAGTATATGGGTACAGCATTTTAAGATACTTGATTATTCTTGGTATGCTTATAATAGCCGCGATAAAAAGCAAGACTTTTGTTAAAGCAATAATAGAAATGAAAATATAACGGTCTGTTAAGATTGGCATAAAAGCATAATGAAAATGCACTCTCTTTAAATTGAGAGTGCATTTTTGCTATTTGTCGTTCAAACCAGTTGCAAGTTTTTTCATAACATTCGGCTCCGGCTCTAAAAGGTGCGAAAAAGGGAAGGGAATGCCGAGCGCATCGTATTTAGTCTGGCACAGCTTCCGAAAGGGGAGAAGCTCAATTTTTTCTATGGCCGAAAACTTTCGTGCAAGCTGCTTTAAGCATAAAATATTTTCTTCATTATCGTTTATTGTAGGAATAATAACCTGCCTTATCCATACGGGAATTTTCTTATCATCAAGCAGTTCAAGGAATTTTACAACCTCGTTAATTTCACATCCGACATATTTTTGATAAAGCTCAGCAGTTGTGTATTTTATGTCCAGTAGCACAAGGTCACAGACCTCTAATAAACGCAGAACGCTTTCGTTAATAATACATCCCGAGGTATCAAGACAGGTGTGAATTCCTTCTTTTTTGCAAAGAGAGAATAATTGATACGCAAAGTCGGATTGTAATAGGGGTTCTCCGCCCGAAAGGGTGATTCCGCCCGTGTCACCGAAATACTCCTTATAGCGTAAAGCCTTTTGCACAATTTCCTCGGGTGTATATTTTGTTCCTCCATTTAAATCCCAAGTGTCAGGATTGTGACAACAACTGCAACGAAGAGGACAGCCTTGGAGGAAAACGACAAATCTCACTCCCGGACCGTCAACCGTGCCAAGAGTTTGAATGGAATGTATCTTTCCTACCGTCATATCGTGGTGTGGAAGGTTCGGCTGATAACTTCTCTTTGTTGCTCGCGGGATAATTTATGGAAGTTTACAGCATATCCTGAAACACGGATGGTAAGATTGGGATAATTTTCCGGATTCTCGTAAGCCTTAATAAGCGTTTCACGGTTAAGAACATTGATATTTATGTGATGAGCTTTCTTTGAGAAATATCCATCTAAAATGGTAACAAGATTTTCTATGCGTTGCTCACTTGTCTTTCCGAGAGCCTCGGGCGCAATAGAAAAGGTGTTTGAAATACCGTCGCGGCAATCATCATAGCTTAGTTTTGCCACAGAGTTAAGGGATGCCAGCGCACCGTTTTCCTCTCGGTTGTGCATCGGATTTGCACCGGGCGCAAACGGAGTGGCAAGCTTTCTGCCGTCAGGGGTAGCCCCTGTGTTTTTACCATACATAACATTAGAGGTAATTGTAAGCACCGAAAGGGTGTGGATAGCACCGCGATATGTGGGAGTTTTGCGTAGCTCAGTAATAAAACGGTGGGTCATATCCTTGGCAATTAAATCCACACGGTCATCATCGTTACCGAATTTGGGGAATTCTCCACTTGTTTCAAAATCGGTTATAAATCCGTTAGAGTCCTTTATAGGACGGACACTCGCATATTTAATTGCGCTAAGGGAGTCAGCAACAACCGAAAGTCCCGCAATACCAAACGCCATAAATCTTTCGACATCGGTATCGTGCAGAGCCATCTGGGTTTTCTCATAGGCATATTTGTCATGCATATAATGAATGATATTCATCGTATTGACATAGAGCTTACTGAGCCACTCAATATAAATTGAAAACCTCTTAATAACCGTGTCAAAGTTTAGAACCTCTCCATCTAGAACAGGCAACTGAGGTCCAATATGAATACCGCTTGTGGTGTCGTATCCGCCATTAATTGCAATCAGTAACAGCTTTGCAAGATTGCACCTTGCGCCGAAAAACTGCATTTGCTTGCCTACCTTCATTGCCGAAACACAACATGCAATAGCATAGTCATCACCGTAGATAGGACGCATAATATCATCGTTTTCATATTGAATGGAGTCGGTATCAATAGAAACCTTTGCACAGTATTGCTTGAAACCGTCGGGCAGGGAATTTGACCACAATATAGTAATATTAGGCTCGGGCGCAGGACCGAGATTATACAGAGTATTGAGCAAACGGAAACTGCTTTTGGTTACAAGGGTTCTGCCGTCTTGCCCCATACCGCCTACCGCCTCGGTAATCCACATCGGGTCACCGCCGAACAGCTCGTTGTATTCGGGTGTGCGAAGATGTCGAGCCATACGAAGCTTTATTACAAAATCATCGATTAACTCCTGCGCGCCTTGTTCTGTCAGCGTACCGTTTGCTAAATCTCGTTCAATGTAAATATCAAAAAAGGTGCTTACTCTGCCGAGTGACATCGCGGCGCCGTTCTGCTCCTTTATTGCCCCAAGATATGCAAAATATGTCCACTGAATTGCTTCTTTTGTATTTGAGGCAGGCTGGCTTATGTCAAAGCCATACATCGAAGCCATTTCCTTTAAATATCCCAAAAATGCAATCTGCTGGAAAAGCTCCTCATCAAGCCGTATTGTGTCGGTGTCAAAGGTGCCGTGCGAGAGCTTTGCCTTGTCTTTCTTTTTCTCCTCTATCAGTCGGTCGATTCCGTAGAGTGCAACTCTGCGATAGTCACCTATAATTCTGCCTCTGCCGTATGCGTCGGGCAGACCGGTTATAATATGACTCTTTCTTGCAAGTCGCATTTCGTCGGTATATGCACGGAAAACACCGTCGTTATGGGTGGTGCGGAAACGGAATTCCTCCTCAACCTTAGAGGAAAGCTTGTATCCGTAAGCCTCACAAGCCTGGCGAGCCATACGAATACCGCCGAAAGGATTTACACCGCGCTTTAAAGGGCGATTGGTTTGCAAGCCGACAATGATTTCATTTTGCTTGTCAATGTATCCCGGGGAATAGCTTGTGAGCGAAGAAACCGTAGCGGTATCAATGTCGAGCACGCCGTCAAATTGCTTTTCCAAAAGAAATAGCTGCTCAACCTTTTTCATAAGCTTTTTTGTACGCTCGGTAGCAGGGGAGAGAAAGCTTTCGCCCCCGCAATATTCCTTGTAGTTAGTTTGAATAAAATCGCGTACATTGATTTCATCTTGCCAAACTCCCGGATTAAATCCGTTCCAATTTTCATGCTTCATATTTTCACCTCAAAAACAAAAGAGCAACCTTGCTTTTACACAAAATTGCCCAGACGGTCGACACATATAACCTTTACACTCCCCCGCGGTAGTCCGCGAACCCGTCAGTTATGTAAAAGCTTAATAATTTATATTCTTATTATACAAAACTCGCTTATGTTTGTCAATCATATAAATTAAAAATGCTGTGGGTAATTTTATCCACAGCATTTTTAAAATCTTATTTAATCATGCTTGCAACTTCGCTTGCGAAATCGTCTTCACGCTTCTGAATGCCTTCGCCCTTTTCAAAACGAACGAATGAAGCAATCTTAACTGTGCCGCCGAGTGCCGCCGCAACAGAGTCAACATACTTACCAACGGTGAGGTCACCATCGATAACATACTGCTGCTCAACAAGGCAGTTTTCCTTGTAGAACTTGCCGATTTTACCCTCAACGATTTTACCAAGCACTGCATCGGGCTTGCCTGCCATCTTGGGGTCTTCCTTCATCTGAGCAACCAGGATAGCCTTTTCTTTCTCTAAGTCCTCTGCAGGAACAGAAGAATGATCAAGATATCCGGGATTCATAGCTGCAACCTGCATTGCAACGTTTTTACCCATTGCTACTAATGCATCCGACATATCAAGTTCGGTAGCGAGTTCAACTAAAACACCGATTTTGCCGCCTGCGTGAACATAGGAAACGGTCTTTCCTTCAATACGAACGAAACGACGAACCTGAATGTTCTCACGGAATTTAAGGAAGATGTCTTCCTTAAATTCAGAAACTGTTTTACCTTCATAGGTAGAAGCAAGTAAAGCGTCAACATCTGCAGGGTTGTTAGCGATAACAGCCTTTGCACAAAGATTAACGAACTCCTTAAACTCATCGTTTCCTGCAACGAAGTCGGTCTCAGAGTTTACTTCTATAACAGCAGCAACGTCGCCGTCAACCAAAGCTACAACCTGACCTTCCGCAGCAACACGAGAAGCCTTCTTTGCTTGTGATGCGAGACCCTTCTCACGAAGATAGTCAACAGCAGCATCCATATTTCCATCGGTCTCTTTAAGAGCGTTTTTGCAGTCCATCATGCCGCAACCGGTCTTTTCTCTTAAAGCCTGAACGTCTTTAGCGGTAAAAGCCATAGTATATTACCTCCTAATAATTATTCAGCATCGGCAGTTGCTTCTTCTGCAACCTCTTCGATGATTTCTTCTGCAACCTCTTCTGCAACCTCATCTTGTGCAGCTGAACCTTGCTCGCCTTGTCTTGCCTCAATTACAGCATTTGCAATAACCTCGGAAATGAGCTTTACTGCGCGAATAGCGTCGTCATTACCGGGAATAACAGCGTCAACTTCATCAGGATCACAGTTGGTATCAACAATTGCGATAATCGGAATGTTAAGCTTCTTAGCTTCTGCAACTGCGATTCTCTCTTTGCGAGGGTCAACGATAAAGATAGCGCCGGGGATTTTGTGCATTTCCTTGATGCCGCCGAGGAACTTTTCAAGCTTATCAATTTCACCTTGAAGACCTATTACTTCCTTCTTGGGAAGCATATCAAAGGTGCCGTCTGCTTCCATCTTGCGAAGCTGAGCAAGTCTTCCGATTCTCTTTCTGATGGTTGTAAAGTTTGTAAGCATTCCGCCAAGCCAACGTGCATTGACGAAAGGCATTCCGCAACGCTCTGCCTCTTCCTTAATAGAAGACTGAGCCTGCTTCTTTGTTCCAACAAAAAGGATTTCGCCTCCGTCGGCAACGATGTCACGGGCAAAAAGATATGCCTCGTTGACCTTCTTTACGGTTTTTTGAAGGTCGATGATGTGGATTCCGTTTCTTTCGGTGAAGATGTACTGAGCCATCTTGGGATTCCAGCGTCTTGTCTGATGTCCGAAATGAACACCTGCTTCAAGAAGCTGTTTCATAGAAATTACTGCCATATTTTTTTCCTCCTGAGGTTTTTCCTCCATTTTGACCCATGGCCGCTGCAAAAACACGAGTGTTACTCAGCTTACAGCCGGTCAAAATGTGTGTTTTTTTGCCGCGAAGTCGAAAAAATAAAATTCAACACAACGCTAGCTGGAAAATTATATCACAAAATATTTTATTTTTCAAGCACAAATTTACCAAATTTCATCTTTTTTTTAAAAATATTTATGTTTATTATTTTATGGTTGACTTAAAAACGTATTTATTGTAAAATTCTAATAATTAATAAATTTCACGGAGGCGTAATATGGCATACTATTTCAACGATACATCACATACCTTTAACGAATATCTGCTTGTCCCGGGATATTCTTCATCTGAGTGTGTTCCGTCAAATGTTTCTCTCAAAACTCCGCTTGTAAAGTTCAAAAAGGGCGAAACTCCTGACATATCTCTTAATATACCTCTTGTTTCTGCTATTATGCAGTCGGTTTCGGGCGACAGACTTGCTGTTGCTCTTGCCAAGGAGGGTGGCTGCTCATTTATTTACGGCTCGCAGTCGATAGAGGATGAGGCTGCAATGGTTGCCCGTGCAAAGAGCTTTAAGGCAGGCTTTGTGGTAAGCGACTCAAATGTTCGCGAGGATGCCACAATGGCAGATGTTGTAAGAATTAAAGAGGAAACCGGTCACGATACCATGGCGGTTACCGATGACGGCACATCATCAGGTAAGCTTCTCGGTATTGTTACGGGAAGGGATTATAGGGTAAGCCGAATGGAGCCTACCACAAAGGTTAAGGATTTTATGACTCCCTTTTCTTCACTCGTATATGCCAAAGAGGGAACAACTCTTAAAGAGGCTAACGATATTATTTGGGAGAACAAGCTTAACTCGCTTCCTATTATTGATGATGAAGGCCATCTTAAATATTTCGTATTCCGTAAGGATTATGCTTCTCACAAGGAAAATCCGCTTGAACTGCTTGACAGTCAAAAGCGGTATGTAGTTGGCGCAGGAATTAATACCCGTGATTATGCTGAGCGCGTCCCTGCTCTTGTTGAAGCGGGAGCAGATGTGCTTTGTATCGACTCATCCGAGGGTTATTCCGAGTGGCAGAAGCTCACAATTGATTGGATTCGCGCAAAGTACGGCGATTCGGTGAAGGTAGGAGCAGGCAACGTTGTTGATAAGGAAGGCTTTTTATTCCTTGCAGAATCAGGTGCCGATTTTGTCAAGGTAGGCATCGGCGGCGGTTCAATCTGCATCACCCGTGAAACCAAGGGTATCGGCAGAGGACAAGCTACCGCACTTATCGATGTATGTGCTGCTCGTGATGAGTATTATGAAAAGACCGGAATTTATGTTCCAGTTTGCTCTGACGGCGGTATCGTTCACGACCACCATATGACACTTGCTCTTGCAATGGGAGCCGACTTTATTATGCTCGGCCGTTATTTCGCAAGATTTGATGAAAGCCCGACAAACAAGATTTCCATTGGTGGAAATTATTATAAG
This sequence comes from Clostridia bacterium, assembly GCA_017533175.1. GTDB lineage: Bacteria > Bacillota > Clostridia > Oscillospirales > Acutalibacteraceae > SFWF01. The sequence goes on along the minus strand of JAFXIJ010000019.1, from coordinate 28,356 downwards.
GAATATTGGGGCGAGGGCTCAAACCGTGCAAGAAACTGGCAGAGATACGACCTTGGAGGAGATAAAAAGCTCTCCTTTGAAGAGGGAGTAGATTCTTATGTGCCCTATGCAGGCTCCTTAAAGGATAACGTAGGTATTTCGCTTGCAAAGGTAAAATCAACAATGTGCAACTGTGGTGCGCTCACAATACCGGAACTTCAACAGAAGGCAAAGCTTACGCTTGTATCTGCTACAAGTATTGTTGAGGGTGGCGCACATGATGTTATCCAAAAGGATGCCTCAAACAATAAAATCAAATAAATAAATTAAATCTATTTATGGCACACTACCTTATGGAGTGTGCCATAGTTATTGCGCAGTTTCAACTATGTTTCGACATTTAGATAAAAGTTTTTGTTGACAAAATGCCCCTTTTAGTGTGATAATATATATAAGTATGGTGATATTATGAGAGTTATAACGGGACTTGCAAAGGGAAGACGACTAAAATCTCTTCCCGGCGAGGATGTCAGGCCTACCACAGACAAGGTGAAGGAAGGACTTTTCAGCGCTATACAGTTTGATATTGAGGGCAGGCGGTTTCTTGATTTGTTTGCGGGAAGCGGACAAATGGGAATAGAAGCTTTAAGCCGAGGATGTCAAAATTGCGTGTTTGTTGATGCTTCAAAGCAGGCAATAAGCGTTACAAAGGAAAATATTTCAGTTTGTGGCTTTGAGGAAAATTCACGCGTAATAAACGGTGACGCTTTAAGCTTTCTTGCTACTTGTAAGGAGACCTTTGATATAGCATTTTTAGACCCTCCGTATAAAGCCGGACTCCTTGAAAAATCTCTTTATTCGGTTACAGGGATAATGAGTAATTACGGCATAATTATCTGCGAGCATCCAAACGATATTACCTTACCCGAACAGGTAAACGGCTTTAAGCTTTCAAAGCTTTACCGTTACGGAAAGATAAATTTAACCGTGTATAAAAAGGAAAATGAAAATGAATAAAACCATAGCGGTTTGTCCTGGTAGCTTTGACCCTATTACTATGGGACACCTAGATATTATTTCCCGCTCATCAAAAATGTTCGATAAGGTTATCGTTGTCGTTATGTCCAATGTTTATAAGAATGGCAGCAGCTTTACAGTTGAGCAGAGGAAGAAAATGATAGAAAAAACGGTGGGGGAGCTTGGAAACGTAGAGGTTGATTCCTATGAAGGCTTGCTCGCCGACTACGCTGCTTTAAAGGGAGCAGGCGTTATTGTTAAGGGCCTTCGTGCTATGTCTGACTTTGAATATGAGTTTCAGATGGCACTTGCAAATAAAAAACTTAATCCCAATCTTGAAACCGTCTTTCTTACTACCAGTGCAGAAAATATGTATTTAAGTTCAAGCATGGTAAAACAAATAGCGAGTATGGGCGGCGATATTTCGGATTTTGTTCCCAAGGCTATTTACAGCGATATTACCGAGAAATTTTCAGATAAAAATCAGGAGGAATAAAAATGTCTATTGAAGAATTATTGGAACAGTTTGATGAAGTTTTAGAAAGCGGATTTAAAATCCCGGGCAAGCGTACCGTTGTCGATGTTGAAAAGTTGCGTGCGCTTATTGATGACGTCCGTCTTAATATCCCCGGAGAAATTAAGCAGGCTCGCGGAATAGTTGCCGATAGAGCCGACATTATAACTAATGCAAAACGCGAGGCAGACGGTATTATTCGTGCCGCTGATGAGCGTGCAAAGGCTATGGTTGCTCAGGAAGAAATTACCAAGTTAGCACAGGAAAAGGCAAGCGAGATAATTGCAACCGCTCAGGCTAAGAGCCGTGAAATGAGAAAGGCAGCTCAGGAATTTGTAGATGATATTATGCGTCGTGCAGATGAGGGGCTTACTGCTAATCTCGGCGAGGTAAGAAAGACCAGAGCTGCACTGAAACAGCAGACTCCTACCGTTTCAGCGGCGGCAACCGAGCAGAAGTAATATTAATTATTATGGGGACCGATATAAAAACAGTCGGCCCCCATTTTTATCGACATATTTCTCTTGAAGGGATAGGTCGTTTATGTTATAATTCATAAGAAAATGTAAAAAAAGGAGGTGTCGGACAAGTGGCTGAAAACACCAAAACAATAACCACAAATAAAGCGGCTTATCACGAATATTTTGTGCTTGAAAGCTTCGAGGCCGGCATCGAGCTTACAGGCACCGAGATAAAATCTATCCGCCGCGGCGGTGTAAATCTTAAAGATGCATGGTGCAGTGTTGATAATGGAGAAATGCTTATAAAACAGATGCACATTTCGCCTTATGACCACGGCAACATTTTTAACAAAGACCCTATGCGTGTGCGAAAGCTTCTTTTACACAAAAAAGAAATTATGCGACTTTTCGGCACGGTTAAGCAACAAGGCCTGGCTCTTGTTCCTCTGTCGCTTTATTTTAAAGGTTCTCTTGTAAAGGTTCAGCTTGGACTTTGCAAGGGTAAAAAGCTTTATGACAAACGCGCTGTTGCCGCCGAAAAGGCAGCCAACCGCGATATGCAACGGGCAATAAAGGAACAAAATAGGTGATTTTATGATATATCAAGTAATTAACATCGAGTTGGATTATAAAAAAATCGGAGCCGACAATGGTGGTTTCCAGCCTATCATGACCCTCTACCTACCCTCTAACTCTCACGAAATTGAACTAGACCGTAAGCGCCCCACTGTTATCATTTGTCCCGGCGGCGGATATAGTATGACCTCCGACCGTGAAGCAGAGGCTATTGCTTTTAAATTCATTGCCGAGGACTGCAACGCAGTAGTTGTGCGTTACAGTTGTGCACCTGCGCGCTTCCCAATTCAACTTTTAGAGCTTTCTTGGGTAGTTTCAAAGATGAGAGAAAATTCTGATGAATGGAATGTTGATACAAATAAAATTTCAGTTATGGGATTTTCAGCAGGCGGACATCTTGCCGCAAGTTACGGCACCCTTTGGAATAAAGATTTCATAAAAGAGTATTTTGGCCTTAAAGGCGGGGAAAATAAGCCTAACGGAATGATTCTTTGCTATCCGGTTATTACAAGCGGTCCAAAGGCGAACTTTGGCTCCTTTGAAAATCTTTTAGGCGATAAAAAAGATGATGAAGAATTGCGTACGCTATTATCTGCCGAAAAACAGGTCACAGCTGATACTCCACCGGCATTTATTTGGCACACCTTTGCTGATAACGCTGTTCCGGTTGAAAACTCGTTGTTAATGGCAACAGCACTTACAGAAAAGAAAATTCCTACCGAACTTCATATCTTTCCTCTTGGTTGGCACGGACTTTCACTTTGCAATTCTACGGTTTTAAAGCCGCAGGATTACCATGGCGAATTTGATGAGTGTCAAGTTTGGATAGATATGGCTATTCGTTGGCTTAAAAACCTATAATTATTAATACCACGGTTATAACCGTGGCTGATATACGGGGGTGTAAAGGTTTCGACGGGGGCTTTGAAAAATCGAAAGCGAGCAGAGGTGCGGTACCTCTTTAAAAGCCGCAAACTTTTAAAATTAAACGACAACTCTAAAGTTGCTCTTGCTGCTTAATTAAGCGGCCGTCCGACCCGGTAATACCGCGGACCGGCAAGGGCGTCGATTAGCGGTGAACGTGAATGAGGTAATGCCGATAGCCTCATCATGAAATTTCGGCTACTGATTGCAAAAGCGTGACGGCCTGCTTTTGCAAAAGGGAATGTTGATGACCGTCTGCGCTCGGAGATGTCGGTTTGGATTGGCTTTCGGACAGGGGTTCGACTCCCCTCACCTCCACCAGAAAAGAACCCACATTTGTCTACGACAAGTGTGGGTCCTTTTCAACTAAATCCGTCCTTACGGACGGGATAAATCCCACCTCATTGGGATGAAATCACTTCGTGATGAAATCCGACTTCGTCGGGAGAAGGACGGATTTAATTTCATCTGCGAAGCAGATTTCATCCGAACAGAGTGAGGATTTCATCGTGCTTTGCGCGATTTCATTGGAAAGGCTTTATTTGTTGTTGCAGTAGGACCGTTGCTCAGTGGTGTTATAGGTCTGCTGGGAGATTCCGATTTAATTGTAATGATTGCTGTTGCGGCACTTATTATAGGCATAGGGATTGGAATATATTGTATTATTTCAGTGCAAAGAAAACACAATAAGCGGATTTTCTAAATATCAATATGCAAAGCAGAACAGGGGAATTTGGGGTTTCTGTTTTTAATCAAGAAAATGCCATTTTAACCAAACCTGCAAGGGTAGAAATCCTGCTTTTTATCATTGACTTTACTATCGTTTTTTGGTACAATATAGTGGTAAAAATTGCTTTTCATAAAACAATCTTACAAGCTTCAAAAAACTTCTTGGGGGAATGTATTTGTATGGCTACAAATAAAGAAAGAGCAAGAGCTTTGCTTGAAAAAATGACGCTCAATGAAAAGGTTGGACAATTAGCCCAGCTAGTATATGGTTTTAAGGCATATGACCGTGATGAAAACGGAGAGATTTTTCTCACCGAGGACTTTAAGGCATATGTTCAGAAGTTCGGTGGACTTGGTATGCTTAACAACTACTTCCGTTCTGACCCTTGGAGTCAGAGATGTTATGCAACCGGAGGTATAGTCCTTGAAGAGCGTGAAAAGGCATACAACCTTCTCCAAAAATACATAGTTGAAAACACAAGACTCGGAATACCCGTTTTAGTCGAGGAGGATACCCCTCACGGCAGACAGGTGCTTGACAGCGTTTTATATCCTGTAAGCTTTAATGTGGGCTGCACCTTTAATCCTAAGCTTTATCGCCGTCAGACCGAGGCAATAGGTATAGAAAGCCGCCTTGGCGGCTGTCATGTGCCGTATCTTTCAAATCTTGACATGGCAGTTGACCCGCGCTGGGGCAGAAGTGAAGAATGCTTTTCTGAGGACCCGTATTTAGCTTCAAAATTAAGTCAAGCGGCAGTCGAAGGTATGAACGATGCAGGCAGCATGGTTTGCTGTAAGCATTTTGCTGCACAGGGTGCGGCTTTGGGCGGACACAATGGCGGAATAGCTATGATAGGAGAGCGCGAGCTTCGTGAAATTCATCTGCCTTCTACCGAAAGTGCTGTTAAAGCAGGCTGTGACTTTATTATGGCTGCTTACAATGAAATTGACGGTGTGCTTTGTCATGCAAACAGCTATCTGTTAAAGGATATTTTGCGTGGCGAAATGGGCTATGAGGGTGTTGTGCGCTCGGATGGTTGTGCTAACGACTCGCTCGTTGATATGGGTGACGGAAGTATGGCTAATACCGCTGCTATTGCACTCCAAGCAGGTGTAGATTGCGGTCTTTGGGACAGGGCTTATACGCACATTGAAGAGGCTGTAAAACAGGGCTATATCAGTGAAAGTGTGGTAGATGATGCTGTTTGCCGCTTGCTTGAAAAGAAATTTAAGTGCGGCGTTATGGATAATCCTTACTTAGAGGAAAACAATCAGTCTGTAAAGTTTATAGAATCTGGTCACGGCCAGCAGGTAGCCTATGAGGTAGCGGCAGAAAGTCTTGTTTTGCTTAAAAACGAAAAAGCAACCCTGCCTTTAAGCGAAGATAAAAAGGTACTGATTGTAGGTGAAAACCTTAGCAATATTTATTACGCCTTAGGTGATTACACCTCAGAGCGCAAGCCTGATACTTTAACCCTTAAAGATGTCTTTACTAAGAATGGTGCAAAGTATTTAGAGGGTTGGAATTTTAATAACGGAATTATCGTGTCCGATGCTGAGCTTGAAAAGGCTGTTAGTGAGGCTGATGTTGTTATATTTGGTTTTGGCGGAAGCAGTATGCGCGACTTTGAAAGTGATTATAACGATGCAGGAGCAATCAACAATGCCGCAAACTATATGGACTGCGGTGAGGGCAGAGACTTAGCAAGTCTTATCCCCATGGAATGCCAACGCGAACTTCTTAAAAAGATTGCCGCCTTGGGCAAGCCTGTAATAAGTCTTGGAATAGGCGGCCGTGCGTATGTGCTTGGTGAAATTACAGATAACAGCGATGCACTTATTTGGTGCGGATATCCCGGACAAGAGGGCGCAAGAGCAATCTATGATACCGTTTACGGCAAGCAAAACCGCTTTGGCAGACTTTCGGTTTCCTTCCCCAAGCATGTAGGTCAGCTTCCCATAAATTACAACTACAAGAGAACCTACGACTATGTTGATATAGACAGTAAGCCCCCGTTCCCGTTCGGCTACGGCTTATCCTATTCGAGCTTTGAATATTCAGATTTCGAGGTTAAATCAGCCACATTAGAGGAAATTAGAAATGGCGGCAGCATAGAGGTTAACTTTACGGTTAAAAATGTTTCCTCTGTTACAGGTATGCCTGTTCCTCAGCTTTATGTAGCTAGAAAGGGAGGAACAATAACCCACCGAAATCGTGAGCAAAAGGGCTTTGATAAGTTTACTCTTGAACCTAATGAATCTAAGCGCGTCAGCTTTACTCTCGGCTATGATGAGCTTAAAGAATGGTCAATGAACAAAAAGTATGAGCTTTTAGGACAGAGAATAAAAATTATGGTTGGTACTTCCTGCCAGGATATCGTTTTTGAGTCGCTTGTGACCATTTAATAAATAATAAAACTCAGTTGTAATATGCACCCCGAAAAGCATTTGACTTTCGGGGTGCATATCGTTCTTATAAGGTGTAGTTGATAAGAAAGTTTTTAATTGACTTTAATCTTTATATATTGTAAAATATATAGTGGTATGATATAAGTACTTAATCGGAGGTATAATAATGAAAAAACCTGCTTACAAACGTGTACTTTTAAAACTAAGTGGAGAGGCTCTTTCCGGAGAAAAGGGAAGCGGGCTTGATTTTGAGGTTGTAGAAAAGGTCTGCAAAAGCATTAAGGAATGTGTAGCAATGGGGACTGAAATTGCAATCGTTGTTGGCGGCGGCAATTTCTGGCGCGGCAGAAGCAGCGGAAAAATGGACCGCACACGTGCCGACCATATGGGAATGCTTGCTACCGCAATAAATTCGCTTGCTCTTTGCGACACATTGGAACAGCTTGGAGTTGATGCCTGTGTTCAGACGGCAATTGATATGCGACAGGTGGCTGAGCCTTACACAAAAATAGGCGCAGACAGTCATTTAAAAGAGGGCAAGGTTGTAATTTTCGGCTGCGGAACCGGAAATCCCTTTTTCTCAACCGATACCGCCGCTGCACTTCGTGCTGCTGAGATTGGTGCCGATGTTATCTTTAAAGCAACAAATGTTGATGGCGTTTATGACAGCGACCCCAAGAAGAATCCTTCTGCAAAGAAGTTTGACAGACTGACACATAGCGATGTGCTGAATTTGGGACTTAATGTTATGGATATGACAGCCGCATCGCTTTGTAAGGATAACGGCATAAAAATTCTTGTTTTCAATATGGATGATACAGATAATATTAAACGTGCTATGGCAGGAGAGACCATTGGTACGTTGGTCGAGTAAATAATACTTAACGCAGGAGGAAACAACTATGAAAGACCTATTAAAGAACACAGAAGAGCGTATGGATAAATCGGTGAACGCCTTAAACCGCGAATTTGGTACGGTACGCGCAGGCAGGGCAAACCCCTCTGTTCTTGATAAGATTACGGTTGATTATTACGGCAGTCCTATGCCCATTCATCAGATAGCTACCGTTTCGGTTCCCGAAGGACGCGTTTTACAAATACAGCCTTGGGATACAGGCACATTAAAGCTTATTGAAAAGGCTATTTTGACCTCCGATATAGGCATTAATCCTAATAATGACGGAAGGGTTGTAAGACTTGTTTTCCCGCCCTTGACAGAGGAACGCCGTAAGGATTTGGTTAAGGAGATAAAGAAAATGGCGGAGGACTGTAAGGTTGCCGTTCGCTCTGTGCGCCGTGACGCTATCGAAAAGCTCAAAGGTATGAAGAAGAACAATCTAATAACCGAGGATGACCAGGCAAACGGAGAAAAGAAAATTCAAACCCTCACCGATAAGTTCTGTGCTGAGGCCGATACTCTTTGTGCCGCCAAGGAAAAGGAAATTCTTGAGATTTAATTTAAGTTAAAAGTCACCGCGGCTCTGATGATGCCAATGGTGACTTTTTTGAAGGGTGATAGATTTGGCTTTTTTTAGAAAGAAGAAAGCTCTTTTAAACTACACAGCCGTTCCGACACATATCGCGATAATTATGGACGGAAACGGCAGGTGGGCAAAGAAACGTTCTCTGCCTCGAACGGCAGGTCATGCGGCAGGCTCTAAAAAATTTAAGGAAATAGCAAGATATTGCAATAAAATAGGTATTAAATATCTTACGGTCTATGCCTTTTCAACAGAAAACTGGAAAAGGCCGAAGGAAGAGGTAGATACCATTATGAATATTTTCAGGGACTACCTTAAAGATTCTGCCAACTTCAAAAGTGAAAATATAATGCTAAAATTCATCGGCGACAGAAGCGGAATGCCCGAAGATATAGTAAAGCTTATGAACAATGCAGAATACGACTCAAAGGATGCAACCGGACTTAAATGCTATATGGCAATTAACTACGGCGGCAGAGATGAGCTTGTGCACGCGGTTCGCGATATTGTAAAAGAGGGAATAAGAGAAACGGATATTACGGAAGAAACCATATCCTCCCACATATACACAAAGGATTATCCTGACCCTGAGCTTATCATCAGACCAAGCGGAGAATACCGCCTTTCAAATTTTCTTATTTGGCAGTCGGCATATAGCGAGTTTTGGTTTTCAAATGTGCTTTGGCCAGATTTTACAACCGATGATTTAGACAGGGCAATTGAGGACTACAATAAGCGCAACCGTAGGTTTGGCGGAATTTAGATATAAAAAGGGGGACCTTATATGAAAACCCGTATAATTTCAGGCGTGGTGCTAGCCCTCGCAGTCGTAGGAATTTTGTGGCTTAACAGCCTCTATCCTATCACGGCAGTGGTGGTAATAGCACTTTTGGCAGCGGTTTCGGCATACGAAATGCTTTACGGTACAAAAATCGTTCAGAACAAGACGGCGGTTATAGCGGCAGCTATTTACTCGGCTGCGGTTCAGTTTGCGTATGAGGGATTTTTTTTCGTAGAGGTAATTACATACATCTATGTTTGCTTTATAGCTTTGGTTGCCATATCAAAATACGGACAGTTTGGGACAAAGCAGATAGCGTTTTCTCTTTCGATGCCTTTAATAATCTCTTATGCCTTCCACAGCCTGACGGCACTTATTAATTCGTCTGACGGCTTTGGCATACTGTATTTTATTCTGCTTTTCAACTTCTCATCGGTATCCGATATATTTGCCTATTTTGTCGGCAGTGCCATCGGAAAGCATAAAATGGCACCCGTTATAAGCCCTAAAAAGAGCTATGAGGGGCTTTTTGGAGGAATAATAGGCTCGCTTATCGGCATAGTAATTATATGCCTTGTATTTAATAACATTTATGAAAAGGAAACTCTCAACTTGTGGCTACTGCTTGCGGTAACACCGATTTTTTGTCTTATCGGCGTTGCAGGTGACTTATTTACGTCGGCAATTAAAAGAGAGTGTGGCATTAAGGACTACGGCAAGCTCATTCCCGGACACGGCGGCGTGCTTGACCGACTTGATTCGGTATTGCTTGTAGCTCCTGCCTTGGCTATATTTTTATCCTTTGCGGAGGTAATACATTGAGTAAAAGTTTAATAATACTCGGCTCCACAGGCTCGATTGGAGAGCAGGCACTTGATGTTGCCCGAAAAAGCGGATATAAAGTCAGAGCAATCGGAGCGGGCAAGAATATAGAAAAACTTGAAAAACAGGCAAGAGAGTTTTGTATAGAAGCGGTTGCCGTTTTTGATGAACAAGCGGCTGATATTCTTAAAACACGCCTTGCCGATACAAATATAAAGGTATTAAAGGGCGAAAAGGGCATATTAGAAATAGCCTCAATGAAAGCAGATATCGTGCTTAATTCGATTGTAGGTATCGCAGGACTTCGTCCTACCCTTGCTGCAATTGAAGCAGGGAATGATGTTGCTCTTGCAAACAAGGAAACCTTGGTTACCGCGGGTGAGCTTGTAAATGCCGCCGCAAGAAAAAAAGGCGTTAAAATAATTCCTGTGGATAGCGAGCATTCGGCAATATTTCAGTCTATTCAAGGCTCGCCCGAAGATTCGATTTTAAAAATTATTCTTACCGCATCGGGCGGACCCTTTTTCGGAAAAAGCAAAGAGCAGCTTGCCGATGTCACGGTAGAACAGGCTTTAAACCATCCGAATTGGTCGATGGGCAGTAAAATTACCATTGATTCTGCTACACTTATGAACAAAGGACTTGAAGTGATAGAAGCAGTGCACCTTTTCGGTGTTGAAGCGGATAAAATTGAGGTTGTGGTTCACAGGCAGAGTATACTTCATTCAGCGGTGGAATTTACCGACGGAGCGGTTATCGGTCAGCTCGGCACACCCGATATGAGATTGCCTATCGAGTATGCAATAACCTATCCTTTAAGGGGCAAAATGTGCTCTCGCAGGCTATCACTTACCGATGTCGGCACACTTACCTTTGAAAAGCCTGATACCCAAACCTTTCCTTGCCTTAAAATCTGCATAAACGCGATTAAGGAAGGGGGCTTAAAACCGGCGGCAGTAAACGGCGCAAATGAGGAAGCAGTAGCGCTGTTCCTTAACGGGAAAATTAAATTTACCGATATTCCCGTACTTGTAAAGAAGGCTGCCGATGCTCAAAAAGCGGTGGACAGTTATACCTTAGAGGATGTCTTTTCAGCCGACAAAGCGGCTCGCGAGCTTGTAACAAAAACAGTTGATTGCAAAGGGTGATTATCATTACTTTTTTAGGTGAGCTATGGTCAAGCGTTTGGCCTTATATAGTGGCTGTACTGATATTTGTTATTCTTATAATAATTCATGAGTTTGGACATTTTATAGTCGCAAAGCTGTGTAATGTCCGTGTTAATGAGTTTGCCGTAGGCTTTGGTCCTAAGCTCTTTAAGAAAAAGCTGGGCGAAACCACCTATGCTGTAAACGCTATTCCTCTCGGTGGCTATTGTGCAATGGAAGGCGAGGATGAAACAAGCTCGGATGAGCGTGCCTTTTGCAACAAGTCGCCTTTTAAAAGACTCTTAATTGTTGCCGCAGGTGCAGTATTTAATCTTATTTTAGGACTTATTATTGTAGCAATTATTTTAATACCCACCGAACGCTTTGCTTCAACTAGTATAGCCGCGTTCGATGAAGGTGCGGTAAGCAGTGAGAACGGACTAATGGTAGGCGATACAATAATAAAGGTTGATGGCAGACGCATTTATTCTACCTATGATTTAAGCTATGCGTTTACGGGTGTAGATGATGGAAAAATCGATATAACCGTAAAGCGCAACGGCGAAAAGGTAGAGCTTAAAGATGTTGCCTTTGCAACTAAAAAAGCAGAGGGAATAAGCTATCTTACGGTAGATTTTAAGGTAAAGGGAATCGAAAAGAACTTTGCAAGCTACTTTGAATATACACTCCGTACAGCAGTTTCCTATTCACGTGTGGTGTGGTTCTCTCTTGTTGACCTTGTAACAGGCAAATACGGACTTTCTGCCGTGTCAGGACCTGTTGGTATTACCGCCGCTATCGGTTCTGTTGCAAAGACAAACCTTTTTGACCTTTTACCCATAATGGCGCTTATAACCATAAACTTGGGAATATTTAATCTCTTGCCTATTCCCGCACTTGATGGTGGAAGAATTCTTTTCATATTATTTGAGCTAATATTCAGAAAGCCGATACCAAAAAAATATGAGGGCTTTATTCATGCGGCAGGGCTTATACTTCTTTTAGGCTTTATGCTGATTGTAACATTAAAGGATATAATAACTCTTTTCTGAGGTAAATAAAATGTGTAATAACAAAGAAACAAGACAGGTAAAAGCAGGTTCTCTGCTTATAGGCGGAGGAGCTCCGATATCTATTCAGTCAATGCTGTCTGTAAGGTCGGACAATATTGAAGGAAATATAGCACAGGCAAAGGAATTAGAGCTAGCAGGCTGTGAGCTTGTTCGTGTTTCGGTGCCCGATAAAAATGCCGTAAGACTTATTTCTGCTTTAAAGGAAAATATATCAATACCTGTTGTAGCCGACATACATTTTGATTATAAGTTAGCACTCGAAAGCGTTGCCGCAGGAGTGGATAAAATTAGAATAAATCCGGGGAATATAGGAAGCGATGACAGGGTTAAAGCGGTTGCTAATGCATGCAGAAACGCAGGCGTTCCTATAAGAATAGGAGTTAATTCAGGTTCGCTTCAAAAGGAAATATTGGCAAAATACGGCTCGCCAACGCCAAAGGCAATGGTTGAAAGCGGACTTTACCATATTTCTCTTTTAGAAAAGTATGATTTTGAGGACATAGTTCTTTCCCTTAAATCATCTAATACACAGCGTATGTATGACTCTTATGTATTGGCAAGTGAAAAATGCCGTTATCCTCTGCATTTGGGTGTCACCGAAGCGGGAACAAAGAGTATGGGCGTAATTAAATCAGCGGCGGGTATAGGCGGACTTTTGCTTCGCGGAATAGGAGATACCATTCGAATTTCACTTACCGATGAGCCTGTTTTAGAGGTAAAAGCAGCAAAGGATTTGCTTAGTGCCTTAGGACTTAGAAACGATAGAATAAAATTTATTTCCTGTCCCACCTGCGGAAGAACAAGTATTGACTTAATAAAGCTTGCTAATATGGCAGAGCAAAGATTTGGCGATACTCAAAAAAACATTACCGTTGCTATAATGGGCTGTGCCGTAAACGGTCCGGGAGAAGCGAGAGAGGCAGACCTTGGAATTGCAGGAGGAAACGGTTGCGGACTTATTTTCAGACGGGGAGAAATAATTAAAAAGGTCCCCGAGGATATGCTCCTTGATGAGCTTGAAAAAGAAATAATGAAATATTAAGGAAGATATAAATGTCACCGAAACTAAGAGAGCTGTTTTCAAATATTGTAGCAGATGAGGCGCTTGCGCTTTCATCTGTTGCCTCGTGCGATATAGACACTGAAAACCGCTTGATGAAATTAGAGCTTGAAAGCGAGACCTACATAAAAACAGAAGAAATAACAAGGTTTAAAAACGACTGCGTTACTGCCCTTAAACTTAAAAATCTTGATATAAATATTAGGTTTAAAAAAGAAGCACTTTGTATAGAGGCGCTTCTTGATACTGTTGAAGCTGTTAAGAAAACCTCTGCTTTGCTGAGCGGATATTTAAATCGGGCGGAGTTTTCGTTTGACGGTAAAGTCTTTTCTATAACCCTAAAATACGGCGGAGCCGAAACAATAAGAAAAAGCGGTTTTGATAAAAACATTATCGCAATGGTGCTTCGCGATTTCGAAGCTGAAATTTCCGTTATTATAAAGGGCGAGGAACAGGGAGAAGAATTGCCTCCACCACCGAGAGAAAAACCGAGAGCAAAGGTTCAAGAGAATAAAAAGTCACAAGAGGCAGAAGAGGAAAAGGAATACGATTATATTCCCAAGGACGGACTTCCCATATATGTCGAGAGTGCAAAACAGTTTTACGGAAGACGGCTTGAAACAAATTTTAAACCCATAATCAACATAACCCCGGAAGATACTAAAATCTGTGTCTATGGCGAGGTTTTTGAGCTTGAAATTCTCCCTACTAAAAGAGGGGACAAGCAGAGAATAAGCTTTTCTGTCAGCGACCATACAAATGCCGTAACCGTTAAAATGCTTATGGATAATAACCGTATGAATCAGTTAGAGCCTCTCAAAAACGGGGCTTGGATAATACTTAACGGCGACTATGAATTTGATGACTGGGCAAAGGACTTTATAGTTACACCGAGAGCCATGGCGCAAGTACAGAAATATGAGCCAAAGGAAACCTATGACGGACCCGCAAGGGTTGAGCTTCATGCTCATACAAATATGTCTTCAAAGGATGCAATAGCTTCGGGCGCAGAGCTTGTAAAGCAGGCATACAAATTTGGGCATAAGGCTGTGGCGATTACCGACCACGGTGTTGTTCAGGCTTTCCCGTCGGCTGCAAAGGCGGTAAGCGATATACGCAAAAACGGCGGAGAATTTAAGGTCATTTACGGCGTGGAGGCGTATTTTGTAAACGATGAAAAACACGGCAACGATTTTGCCTCGATTTACAAGGATGGAAATGTCCACCATCAAATAATTTTAGTAAAGAGCTTAGAAGGATTAAAAAATCTTTACAAACTGGTTTCAACGGCTCATCTTAACAATTTCTACAAAAGACCGATTACTGTGAAGTCAGAGCTTGATAAGCACAGAGAGGGACTTATTTTAGGCTCTGCCTGTGAGCAGGGAGAACTATATAAAGCAATCATTGACGGGAAAAGTGATGATGAGCTTCTGGAAATAGCCGAGTATTACGATTACCTTGAAATTCAGCCTCTTGGAAATAATGAGTTTATGCTTAGAAAAAGCAAAGAAAACTTGGTCGATAAAAAGACGGGTGCAGTAAAGCAAAATCGCTTTAAGCATGTAACGAGCATAGAGGTAATAAAGGATTTTAACCGTAAGGTAGTAAGCATAGCGGACAAGCTAGGCAAACCGGTAGTGGCAACGGGGGACGTTCATTTTCTTAAAAAGGAAGATGAAGTAATTCGTAAAATACTTATGGCAGGACAAGGCTATGAGGATTTTGATTTACAAGCGCCCTTGTATCTTAAAAACACACCTGAAATGCTTAGTGATTTTGATTATTTCGGTGAGCGTGCAGAGGAGTTTGTAATAACGAACCCGAACAAAATAGCCGATATGATAGACGAGGACATTATCCCTGTGCCAAAGGGTAATTTCCCGCCTATAATTGAGGGCTCTGATGATATTCTCCGCGAGGAGTGTCAGAAAAGAGCCAAAATGATTTATGAAAAAGACGGAAAGCTTCCTGAGCTTGTTGAAAAACGACTGGAAAAAGAGCTTAATTCTATAATTAAGCACGGCTTCTCGGTAATGTATGTTACGGCTCAAAAGCTGGTTGCCGACAGTGAGGCTCACGGGTATTTAGTTGGTTCGCGTGGCTCGGTAGGCTCTTCCTTTGCCGCAACAATGGCGGGCATTTCGGAGGTAAATCCTCTAGTACCGCATTATGTTTGCCCTAAATGTAAGTATAGCGAGTTTTTCGAAAACGGAGAATATGGCTCAGGTTTCGACCTGCCCGATAAAAACTGTCCCGACTGCGGCACCAAACTTAATCGCGACGGACACGATATACCATTTGAAACCTTTTTAGGCTTTGACGGCGACAAGGTTCCCGATATAGACCTTAATTTCTCGGATGAATATCAACCCTTTGCACATAAGTTTACAGAAGAGCTTTTCGGAAGCGAGAATGTCTTTAAGGCGGGTACTATTTCCACAATAGCAGAGAAAACTGCCTTTGGATTTGTTAAAGCGTATTGTGAGCAGAAAAACTTAATTCTTTCCCACGCCGAAATGGCAAGGCTTGCTAAAAAGGTGGAAAAGTCAGAAATCAAGCAGACAACGGGACAGCACCCCGGCGGAATGGTTGTCGTTCCGCGTACAAACACGGTGTATGACTTTTGTCCTATACAGCATCCTGCCGATAAAACAAACTCAACAACCGTTACCACACATTTTGATTTCCATTCAATTCACGATACAATTCTTAAACTTGATGAGCTTGGTCACGTTGTTCCTACAACATATAAATATTTGGAGGAATATACAGGCATTCCCGTAAGCGAGGTCTCTATGTCTGACCCCAAGGTTTACAGCCTATTCACCTCAACCGAGGCGCTGGGCGTTACGGCCGAGCAGATAGAATCGCAAAACGGAACCTTCTGTATCCCTGAGCTTGGAACAAAGTTCGTTCGTGAAATGCTGATTGACTGTAAGCCTAAAAACTTTTCGGATTTGCTTCAAATTTCGGGACTTTCGCACGGAACCGATGTTTATCTCGGCAACGCTAAGGACCTTATAGCCAACGGCACCTGTACCATTTCGGATGTTATAGGTACGCGAGATTCCATTATGGTTTACCTTATGCATAAAGGAATAGAGCCTGCGACTGCATTTAAAATAATGGAGATTGTGCGAAAGGGAAATGCAACCAAGCTTTTAACCGACGAGCACAAGGCACAAATGATTGAGCACGGTGTACCACAGTGGTATATAGACTCTTGTCTTAAAATCAAGTATATGTTCCCCAAGGCACACGCGGCGGCTTATGTTATTGCGGCACTGCGACTTGCTTGGTACAAGGTTTATAGACCTATTGAGTTTTATTGTGCTTACTTTACTGCAAGACCAGATGATGTAGATGTTCCCACAATACTAAAGGGTAAAGAAGCGGTAAAGGCATATATTCGCAACATAAAGCTTTTGGGTAAGGATGCTTCCAAAAAAGAAATGGATGTCTATGAAACAATGCTCGTGTTCAACGAGATGCTCGAAAGAGGCCTTGAAATATTGCCGATAGACCTTTATAAATCACACGCCAGAAAGTATCTTGTGGAGGATGGCAAAATGCGACTTCCGTTTGTAGCACTTTCAGGTGTTGGAGAAAAGGCGGCGGATTCACTTTATGAAACTGCTCAGCGGGGTGACTTTATTTCCAAGCAGGATTTCCAAACCCAGTCGGGAGCTTCCAAAACAATAATTCAGGCATTAACAGATATGGGTGTACTTGATAATCTGCCTGAGAGTAATCAAATGACACTGTTTTAGCAAATATAAACATATTCACGCTCTATAACATAGTTGTTTTGCACAAAAAATATTACAAACCTTTCAAAAAGGTTGCAAGTTTGTAACTTTTTGTTATAATAATAACATCGCGGTTACAAAACTGTAATATTTTTTAGGAAGGAATGATTGTTATAGACAAGGCAGTGAAATCTTTTATCAAAAAGATAAATGATTTATCTACTCATAGCAAACTTGTGATTTTTGCAGCAATAGTAACTGTAATTTTCACTTTAATATGCTTATTGTCTTCGGGAATCAATTTTTCCTATAATGTAGTTTACGGCGGTAAGGTTGTAGCGCAGGTTTCTGACACAGCGGTCTATGAGCAGGCCCTTGCTAACGCGGCTGATTCTATTGTTTGTGACGGTAGCAGTGCAGATGTTTTGAGTGACGCTAAAATAAAGCCGATTATTACAACCAAAAACACGTCCAGCTCGGCAGATGAGCTTACAAGTATTATATTAAAGAACTCCGAAAGGGTTAAGCAGGGATATATAGTAAAGGTTGACGGCAAGGATGCTTTGTATCTTTCAAGCTGTGAGGATGTAAATAAAGCGCTTGACACTCGCCTTAATATGTATAATAAGAAGGATAAGTCTTGCGAGAGCAAGTTTGCAAACGAAATTACAGTAACAAAAGCTTATTTTGATAAGGTTTCTTTAAGTACTTCGGATGAAATGCAGTCTTATGTAAATAGTCTTGATGTTGTAACAGTAGTTACTGATACCGAATCTAAAAAGATTCCCTATGACACAGTAGTTAAGAGGAGCTCGTCTAAAAAAGCAGGCTACACACTTGTTACAACAAAGGGCGTTGAGGGTGTAAAGCAGCTTAATAAACAGCTCACGCTCCTAAACGGCAAGGTCACTGATGAAAAAATCCTTTCAGAAAAAGTAGTTTCAAACCCTGTTAATGAGGTTGTTGTGGTTGGTACCGCAACATCATCCAAGGGTTCTTCAAACAAGTATGCTTCCTCGGGTAAATTCGTTTATCCCGCCGATAAAAATGCCTATCTTACAATCACTTCATACTGGGGTGACGGAAGAAATCATAAGGCGATAGATATTGCCGGTGCGATAGGAACAAAAATATTTGCTTCTCTATCCGGAACTGTTACTTATGCAGGCTATATGAGTGACTATGGATACAATGTAGTTGTTGACCACGGAAACGGAATGAGCACACGCTATGCGCATTGCAGCAAACTGTATGTGAAGTCCGGAGAAAAGGTTTCGGCAGGACAGACAATTGCATTAATGGGAAACACAGGCAACTCGACAGGACCTCATCTTCATTTTGAGGTAATTCTAAACGGAACAAGAGTTGACCCCGCACCTTATTTAGGACTTTATTAATAGAAGATTTTAAAGGACAGGAAATTTTCCTGTCCTTTTTCTTATATTTACAAATTATGGTGAAAGTATTGACTAATATACCATATATAGTATATAATAAACTAAATATATAATGAGTATTTTGTCACCCTAAGGAGAATATGCATGGCAAAGACTATAAAAGAATATGGAAATGACAGCATTAAAAAGCTTGAAGGACCTGACAGGGTTCGTAAACGCCCTGCGGTTATATTCGGCTCTGACGGACTTGATGGTTGTGAGCATTCGGTTTTTGAAATAATTTCAAACTCTATTGATGAAGCCAGAGAAGGCTTCGGTAAAAAGATAATAATCACAAAATATCAGGACGGCTCGGTTGAGGTTCAGGATTTTGGACGTGGTGCACCTGTTGATTTTAACAATAAGGAGCAGTGCTTTAACTGGGAGCTTTTATATTGCGAGCTTTATGCAGGCGGCAAATACGATACCAACGACGGAGGCAATTATGAGTATTCAATAGGCCTTAACGGACTAGGACTTTGCTCAACACAGTATTCTTCTGAGTATATGGATGTTGAGGTTAAGCGCGACGGCTATAAGTACACCTTGCATTTTGAAAAGGGCTACAATGTCGGAGGACTTAAAAAGGAAGAATATACAGGCCGCGACACAGGAACCAAAACCCGTTGGAAGCCCGACCTTGAAGTTTTTACAGATATAAACATACCGTCGGAATATTTTATTGATGTTATACGCCGTCAGGCAATTGTAAACGACGGTCTGCTTTTCATATTTAGAGAACAGCAGGGAAACCGCTTTATTGAAAAGGAATTTTGCTATACCGACGGTATAAACGATTATATTAACGATTTTGCGGGAGAAGACGCAATGACCACGGTACAGACCTGGAGCACCGAGCGAAAGGGAAAGGACCGAGAGGACAAGCCTGAATATAGGGTAAAAATAAGGTCGGCACTCTGCTTCTCAAACAAAAAGACCTTAAAGGAGTATTATCACAATTCAAGCTGGCTTGAACACGGCGGTGCTCCCGAAAAGGCGGTAAGAAGTGCATTTGTATCTCAGATAGAGGCATATATAAAGCAACAGAACAAATATACAAAGAATGAGTCGAGAATAACCTTTGCGGATATTGAGGAATGTCTAATTTTAGTGGTTTCTTCCTTCTCTACCCAGACCTCCTATGAAAATCAGACCAAAAAGTCAATAACCAACAAGTTTATACAGGAGGCTATGACAGATTTCTTTAAGCACCAGCTTGAAGTTTACTTTATTGAAAACAAAGCCGAGGCAGATAAAATTGCCGACCAGGTGCTTATAAACAAGCGTAGCCGCGAAAAGAGCGAAAAGGAACGCATCAATATAAAGAAAACCTTACAAACCGGAAACGAAATGGTCAACCGCGTTCAAAAGTTTGTTGACTGCCGTAGCCGTGACGTTTCGGAGCGTGAGGTATTTATAGTTGAGGGTGACTCAGCACTCGGTTCCTGTAAGCTTGCCCGTGATGCGAACTTCCAGGCAATCATCCCTGTCCGTGGTAAAATACTCAACTGCTTAAAGGCTGATTATGACAGGGTGTTTAAAAGCGACATTATCACCGACTTAATAAAGGTGCTAGGTTGCGGAGTAGATGTTAAGAGCAAGGCAAACAAAGACCTTTCAACCTTTAATATTGATAATCTCCGTTGGAACAAGGTAATTATATGTACCGATGCCGATGTCGATGGCTTCCAGATAAGAACACTCATTCTTACAATGATATATAGATTAATGCCCGCACTCATAACAGAGGGGAAGGTGTATATCGCCGAAACACCCCTTTATGAGATAAACACCAAGGAAAAACCTTATTTTGCCTATGATGAAAAGGAAAAGAATGATATTCTTGAAATGATAAAGGGTCAGAAGTACACAATTCAGCGTTCTAAGGGACTCGGCGAAAACCAACCCGATATGATGAACCTGACTACCATGAATCCTGCCACCCGACGTTTAGTTCGGGTAATGCCCGAGATGGCGGAGCAAACGGCAGAAATGTTTGATTTGCTTTTAGGTGATAATCTGCAAGGCAGAAAGGACTATATTGCCCAAAACGGACACCTTTATATTGATGAAATTGATGTAAGTTAGGAGAAACTATAATATATGGCTCCAAGAAAAAAGGCTCCACAAGAGATAAAAACAAATAAAGCACCGGATGCATATATAGCGGGTGCGGGAACGGTTGTTGACCAGCCCATAACCGAAACTCTGCGCACAAACTATATGCCCTATGCTATGAGTGTCATTGTGTCCCGTGCAATCCCAGAAATTGACGGATTTAAGCCCTCACACAGAAAGCTTCTTTATACAATGTATAATATGGGACTTTTGTCGGGCGGTACAATTAAATCGGCAAATATAGTCGGTCGCACAATGCAGCTTAACCCACACGGCGACTCGGCAATTTACGAAACGATGGTAAGACTTTCCGAAGGAAACGAAGCCCTATTGCATCCGTATGTTCAATCAAAAGGTTCTTTCGGTAAGGCATATTCACGCGATATGGCGTATGCGGCTTCTCGTTATACCGAGGCAAAGCTGGCACCTATTGCGGCAGAGCTTTTTTGCGATATAGACAAGGAAACGGTTGAGTTTGTAGATAATTACGATTCTACAATGAAAGAGCCTACACTTTTCCCCGTAACCTTCCCGTCGGTGCTCGTAAATGCTAATATGGGAATTGCGGTTGGTATGGCAAGCCAAATTTGTCCTTTTAATCTAAGAGAGGTGTGCGATACCACAATTGCATATATAAGGGATAACGACATTAATGTCGCAGATACACTTTTAGCACCTGATTTTCCCATAGGCGGTCAGCTTGTTTATAAGCGTGATGAAATGGAGGAAATCTACCGCACAGGCAGAGGAAGCTTTAAGGTAAGAGGTGTTTACACATACGACAAATCTGAGAACTGTATTGATATTACTGAAATTCCTCCCACCACCACAACCGAGCAGATAATCGAGAAGGTAATTGAGCTTGTAAAGCTTAAAAAGCTTACTGAGATAAACGATATTCGCGATGAGACCGACCTTAAAGGCCTTAAAATCACAATTGACCTTAAAAGAGGCGTTGACCCTGATAAGCTGATGAAAAAGCTTTATAAAATGACTCCGTTAGAGGATTCGTTTGGATGCAATTTCAACATTTTAATCGAGGGCAATCCTCAGGTTTTAGGCGTAAAGGAAATTATTTCAGAGTGGGTTGCTTTCCGTAATGCCTGTGTTAAAAATAGAGTATATTATAATCTTACAAAGGCAAAGGAAAAACTCCACCTTTTAAAAGGCCTTGCTAAAATTCTGCTTGATATTGACAAGGCTATAAAGATTGTCCGTGAAACCGAAGAGGAAAAAGAGGTCGTTCCAAACCTTATGATTGGTTTTGGAATAGATGAAACTCAGGCGGAATATGTAGCCGAAATAAAACTTCGTCATTTAAACCGTCAATACATCTTAAAAAGACTTGAAGATGTAGAAAACCTTGAAAAACAGGTTCAAGAGCTTGAAGACACCTTGAATTCCAAAAGAAAGCTTCTAAATATTATAATTAAAGAGCTTGAAGAGGTTTCAAAGAAATACGGCAAGGAGAGAAGAACGAAAATAATTCAACCCGACGACAATGACGGCATTATAGAAGAGGTTGTCGACAATTCTCCCGTTACACTCTTCTTCTCCCGTGACGGTTACTTTAAAAAGATTACTCCGCAGTCGCTGCGTATGAGCGGCGAGCAAAAGCTCAAAGAGGGCGACGAGATGAGCATTGTTGCTGAATCAACCAATGCAGAGGAGCTTTTGTTCTTTACAAATCGCTGTCAGGTGTATAAGGCAAGGACACGTGACTTTGCAGACGGAAAGGCAAGCCAGCTTGGTGATTACATTCCGTCAAAGCTTGGATTCGATGAAGCCGAACTGCCTGTATATATGGCACACATATCAGACTACAAGGGCTTTATGATATTCGTGTTTGATAACGGCAGGGTTTCAAAGGTTCCTATGGAGTCTTACTACACCAAAACAAACCGAAAGAAGCTTATTAATGCTTATTGTGAGAAATATGTTCTGCATACCGCTTTTTATATTAAAGAGGAATGCGATATTCTTTTAACCTCTACAAACGGCAGAATGCTGCTTGTAAATACCGCTGCACTTTCCGCAAAGGCGGCAAAAAACAACGGCGGTATAGCAGTTATGACACAAAAACGAGGACAGAGAATATTCTTAGCAGAAATATATGAGGAAGGTAAGCTCGATAAGCCGCACCGATACAGAACTCGTAATCTTCCCGCCGCAGGAAGCTTTAAACAGCAAAGTGTCGAAAGCGAGCAGTTAACCTTTTAAATAAAAATCAAGCCGCTTAAATCATCACGATTTAAGCGGCTGTCGGAATAAAGCAAACGCAACTTTAAATAACCGACAAAGATAATATTAGCACACAAAGGTAATAATATTATAGGAATTATTTGACATTTTTATGGTTTTGAGATAATATAACAGATGACTTTTCCAATTATTATAAGGAGGAGAAATAGTGGCAAAAGAATTAGCAAAGATATATGAGCCTGCCGAGGTAGAAGACAGAACCTATCAGTTTTGGCTTGATGGAAATTATTTTCATGCCGAGGTGGATGCCAATAAAGAACCTTACACAATAGTTATACCTCCACCGAACATTACGGGACAGCTCCATATGGGTCATGCCCTTGATAATACACTCCAAGATATTCTTATTCGTTATCGCAGGATGCAAGGAAGGTCGGCACTTTGGATACCTGGAACCGACCATGCTTCTATTGCAACCGAAGCTAAGATTGTCGAGGCAATGAAGGCAGAGGGGCTCTCAAAGGAGGACCTAGGCCGCGAAAAATTTTTAGAGCGTGCTTGGGCTTGGAAGGAAAAATTCGGAGGCAGAATAATAAGCCAGCTTAAAAAGCTAGGTGCTTCTTGCGACTGGGAGCGTGAGCGTTTCACACTTGATGAGGGCTGTTCAAATGCTGTGCGCGAGGTTTTTGTCCGTCTTTATCAGAAGGATTTAATTTATAGAGGCGAAAGAATTATTAACTGGTGTCCTCACTGTCTTACCTCTATTTCGGATGCCGAGGTAGTTTATAACGAGCAGGGGGGCAACTTCTGGCATATTCGTTATCCTGTAAAGGACTCGGATGAGTATTTACAGCTTGCAACCACCAGACCCGAAACATTGCTCGGCGATACTGCGGTTGCTGTTCATCCCGATGACGAAAGATATAAGCACCTTATAGGAAAGAGCGTTATATTGCCATTGGTTGGAAGGGAAATCCCCATTGTTGCCGACAGCTATGTTGAGATGGATTTCGGCACGGGTGTTGTTAAAATTACACCTGCACACGACCCCAACGACTTTGAGGTGGGACTGCGCCACTCTCTTCCCGTCATAAATGTTATGACCGATGATGCTAAAATCAATGAGCAGGGCGGCAAGTATCAGGGCATGGACCGCTATGAAGCCCGTAAAGCAGTAGTTGCCGACCTTGAAGAACAAGGCTTCCTTGTGAAGATAGAGCCTATTAATCATAATGTAGGCTCCTGCTATCGCTGTAATTCGGTTGTAGAGCCCAGAATTTCAAAGCAGTGGTTTGTTAAAATGGAACCATTGGCAAAGCCTGCGGTTGAATCGGTAAGAAATGGCGAAATTAAGTTTATTCCCGCAAGACTTGAAAAAATCTATTTTAACTGGATGGAGGATATCAAGGATTGGTGTATATCCCGACAGCTTTGGTGGGGACATCGCATTCCAGCTTGGTATTGTCAAGACTGCGGAGAGATTATAGTCAGCAGAGTGGACCCCGAAAAATGTCATAAGTGCGGCTCGACCAACTTAAAGCAGGATGAAGATACGCTGGACACCTGGTTTTCATCGGCTCTTTGGCCCTTTTCAACTCTTGGCTGGCCCGAGGAAAACCTTGACCTTAAATATTTCTATCCCACCGATACGCTGGTTACGGGATATGATATTATCTTCTTCTGGGTAGCGCGTATGATTTTCTCTGCGCTCGAATATACCGATACCGTTCCTTTCAAAACGGTTTTATTCCACGGTATTGTTCGTGACAGTGAGGGAAGAAAAATGTCAAAGTCCCTCGGAAACGGAATTGACCCGCTTGAAGAAATCCAAAAATACGGAGCAGACGCACTCAGGTTTACACTCGCAACGGGAAACACTCCGGGAAATGATATGCGTTATTCACCCGAAAGGGTTGAGGCAAGCCGAAACTTTGCAAATAAAATTTGGAATGCGGCAAGATTCCTGCTTATGAACCTTGAAAACGAAGAGGAATTATCGCTTCCGTTGGAGCTTGCCTTAGAGGACAAGTGGGTTCTTTCAAAATACAACAAGCTTGTAAAGGATGTTACCGAAAACCTTGATAAGTTTGAGCTTGGACTGGCAGTAGCAAAGCTGTATGATTTTATATGGGACATTTTCTGCGATTGGTATATCGAGCTTTGCAAGTCCAGATTAAACGGCGATGATAAGGCTGCCGCATATACCGCGCGCGCCGTTCTAGTACACGTGTTCAAAGGCGTTTTGAAACTTCTTCATCCCTTTATGCCCTTTATCACAGAGGAAATTTGGCAGTCATTACCCCACTCGGAAGAGAGCATAATGATTGCAAAGTGGCCTGAATATTCAGAGGAGTTTGAGTTTTCAGCCGAGGAGGAAAGCTTTCAGAAGGTTATTTCGGTTATTCGCGCAGTGCGTAACCGCAGAAACGAAATGAATGTTCCTCCCTCTAAAAAGGCAAACCTCTTTATTGCCACCGCAACACCTGATATTTTCAAAGCATCAACAGGCTTTATATCAAGACTTGCTTCTGCAAACGAAATCGAAATAGGCGATGGATTTGATATGCCCGATGCGGTGCTGGTTGTTACCGACAGCGCAAAGGTTTATATCCCCTTAAACGAGCTTGTGGACTTTACAGCCGAGCTTGCCCGCTTGAATAAAGAACTTGAAGCAGCCGAAAAGGATAAAGCCTTCTATGAAAATAAGCTTAACAACCCCGGCTTTGTTTCAAAAGCTCCCGATGCGGTGGTTAAGCAGCAAAGAGAATTGCTTGAAAAGACACTGGATAAGATTTCAATGCTAAAAGAAAGTATAGAAAAAATTCAAAAACAAGTGTAATAATCGTCTTGCCGTTTAGGAGAAAAAATGAATTACAGCCAAGCACTCGATTATATTCATTCCCTTAGTGTCTTTGGTTCGGTTTTAGGACTCGAAAGAATTGAAAAACTCACAAAGGCACTGGGGAATCCTCAGGACAATTTAAAATTCATACATGTAGCAGGAACCAACGGTAAGGGCTCAACCTGTACCATGATTGCCGAAATTTTAACCGCTGCGGGATACAAAACGGGACTCTACACATCTCCCTTTGTTATAGATTTTCGTGAGCGAATACAAATAAACGGCAAATACATTGAACAAGAAGAGCTTGCACGGTTAACCGAACAGGTAAAGCAGACGGGCGTTCATGTTACCGAGTTTGAGTTTATTACCGCACTTGCGTTTTTGTTCTTTAAGCAGCAGAATTGCGATTTTGTTATTCTGGAAACAGGACTTGGCGGAAGATTTGATGCTACCAATGTAATAAGCTCTCATATCTGCTCGGTCATTACCAAGATTGATTATGACCATACTGCATATTTGGGTGAAACGCTAAGTAAGATTGCGACCGAAAAGTGCGGCATTATAAAGCAAAGCCCCACCGTATGCTATCCCTTGCAGGAAGACGAGGCTTTTAAAACCATACGGCAAAAGGCAAACAGGCTTATAGTTCCAAAAACCGATGAGCTTAAAATCATAAAAAATTCAGAGCTCGGAAACACATTTATATATAAGGGCAAAGAATATGCAACAACTCTTTCGGGCAGACATCAAGTATATAATGCTATAACTGCAATTGAGGCGGTTTGCCTTTCTGGAATAGCGGTGGATGAAAAAGCTATAAAAAATGGCATAGAAAACGCAACAATTCCTGCAAGAATGGAGCTAATAAGCAAAAAACCGTTTACCGTGCTTGACGGAGCGCATAATCCTGACGGGGCAGCGGCGCTCGCTTCTTATATGGAGGGCTTTGACGGACGGATTATAGGAATTTGCGGTATGATGGCAGACAAAAACTGCGAAGACTTTCTAAAAAAGGTTTTACCTTTCGTAAAAAAGCTTATAACCGTAACCGTAAAGGAAAATCCGAGAACAGAATCGGCAGAAAGATTAGCTAGGCTTTCTCAAAAATATTGCAAAGAGGTCAAAACCGCTGACTCGTACGAAAAGGCGGTGCAGGAGGCACTTTGCGGGCTTCAAGAAAACGAAGCCTTATTTGTTTTCGGCTCGCTTTATCTTGCGGGCGGAATACGCGACCTGCTTATTTCGAGATTAAAATAAAAAAACCGACAACTAAATACAACAAAAATTTTAAGGACAAGCCTTTATTATATAATAAGGACTTGTCCTTATTTTTTTAAAGGAGAGATATTATGTCTTTAAACATTAAAGCTTCGGGAGAGGTGGTTACGGTCTATCTTATGGGAGAAATAGACCACCATACAGCGAGAAGTATAAGAGAAGAGATAGACGCCGCTATTGAATTCAATATGCCGTCCTTACTCATTCTTGATTTTGACGGAGTTTCCTTTATGGACAGCTCAGGAATAGGGCTTGTTATGGGAAGATTCAGGAATCTTCAAAAGAATAAAGCCAGTCTCAGCATTACAAATCTTCCTCCCAATATATATAAAGTAATGAAGCTGTCAGGAATAGAAAAACTAGCTAAAATCGAAAAAGGAGCATAAAAATGAAAGAAATCAACAAATTCAGTTTGCGCATACCGTCGCGCTCAAATAATGAAAGCTTTGCACGCACCGTCGTAGCGGCTTTTGCGGCTCAGCTTGACCCAACGGTTGAGGAAATCTCGGATATAAAAACCGCTGTCTCCGAGGCGGTTACAAACTGTATAGTGCACGGATACAAAAACTCAATAGGTAATATTTACATAAACTGCGAAATTCTTTCTGATAAAAGCCTCAAAATAAGAATTCGCGACAGAGGTTGCGGCATAGAAAACATAAAACAAGCGATGGAACCGCTCTTCACCACCGCAGGCGGAGAAAGAGCAGGGCTTGGCTTTGCAGTTATGGAAAGCTTCACAGATTCACTTAAAGTGCGTTCTACGGTAGGCAAGGGAACAACCGTAACAATGGTAAAGAGATTAAATGTAAAAGAAGATGAATGATAAAACCGAGCTTATTGAAAACAATTTAAGGCTGGTACACTCCTGTTGCAAGAGATTCGTCGGCAGAGGCATTGAGTATGATGATTTGTATCAAGCAGGCTGCCTCGGACTTATTAAGGCAGCTAACGGATTTGATACAGAGAGAGGACTTATGTTCTCAACCTATGCCGTTCCTGCAATATTAGGGGAAATAAAACGTCTGTTTCGTGACGGCGGCGCAGTTAAGGTTTCAAGGTCTCTTAAAGAGCTGTCGCTTAAAGTTTCAAGGGAAAAAGAAAAATTAGAGGCTCAAAGCGGCAAGGAAATAACAGTAGAGCAGTTAGCGGAGTGTTTATCGGTTAAAAGCGAAGAAATTGTAGAGGCATTGTGCGTGTCACGGCAGGTTATCTCACTCACCTATGAGGGGGAGGACGGAATATGCGAACTTGAACTTGAAGACAAGGGACACGAGGATACCGTTTGCGGCAAAATTCACATAGAACAGGCAATAGAACATTTAGAAGAATTGGAAAGAAAAATAATACAACTTAGATTTTTCCATGAAAAGACACAAAGCGAGTCAGCAAAACTGCTTGGTATTTCACAGGTTCAGGTGTCACGCAAAGAAAAAAAGGCTCTTGAAAAATTAAGGTTATTAATGAGTGAATAGTATATTAAAACAGTATCTACACACAATATTTTGTGGCACTTTTTTTAAGTAAAAAAATTGTGTAAAAAAAACGAAAATTTTTGAAAAAAAGTGTTGACTTTGGTTTTCCTTTGTGGTAATATAATCTGGCACCGCAAAAAGCGGAGCAAAAACTGTACCTTGAAAATTAAACAACGACTTAAAGAAAAGAAATTGGACCCGACAATTTTGATGAGAAATTATCAAGTAAATTTAAGGACAAATTCAGACAAAGCGCTAGTTTTGTTTGGAATGAGT
>JAFXIJ010000018.1 GCA_017533175.1 Clostridia bacterium | reverse complement strand
TATTCACTATTCACTCTTCACTAAAAAAGACGGGGTTATTCCCCGTCTTTTTTGCATTGTGTTCCGTCGTGTTTTATTTCGTAATTTTCTTTATAGATTAAATCTTCGATAAACACAAATTCATACCCATCGTTTTTAAGGGTTTCTAATATATTGGGCAGTGCTTCGGGGGTATGCTCGGCGTCGTTATGAAACAGCACAATTGAGCCGTTTTTGACTTTACTGGTAACCCTTTTGCAAATGCTTTCCGGTGTGGCGTTATCTTTCCAGTCAAGCGAGTCAACATCCCACTGAATAGTAAACATATTAAGACTTTCGGTGGCTTCTAAGGTTGCGTTATCGTAGTCGCCGTAAGGTGGGCGGAAAAGGGTGGGTGTTTTGCCCGTAATTGCGGCAATTTTGCGGTTGCAGGAATTAAGCTCATCTAACTTTTTTTCGGCTGAAAGGGATGGCATATTCGGGTGAGTGTTTGAGTGGTTCATTATCATATGTCCCGCATCGGAGAGTTGCTTTACTGATTCGGGATATTTATCAACCCAAGCACCTACAACGAAAAAGGTTGCCTTGGCGTCATATTTTCCTAAAATTTCGATAAGCTGTTCTGTATCATCATTACCCCAAGCGGCGTCAAAGGAAAGTGCTACTTTTTTCTCATCACTATCTACACAGTAGATTGGCAGCTTTCTTTCTCCTCCCGCAAAGGCACTGACCGAACAAACTATTGCAAAAATAAGCGATAATCCAACCGCTGATGCAATCATCAGGTGTTTTTTGGTTATAATAAAATACTTCACGCAAAATCGTCCTTTCACATTGCTATATTAAATTTTATTATAAAGGCTTTTCCTATATGAAAGGAAATGTTGAGAATGTTGACAAAATTATATATATATTATATAATTTTACAGGTTATAATATTAAAATTATAAAACAGAAAGAAATTTTTTAACGAGGTTGATAATATGCTACCAAAATTAAACGGCGTAACTCTTCCCCATCGCAAGAACACGGCTAAAATGCCCGCTGTTAAAATGACGCCACCAAGGCTTGTTACCATTCCGATGAATATGCACATCGGCGCACCTGCTGTTCCCTGTGTTAAGCCGGGTGATGAGGTAAAGGTCGGTCAGCTCATTGCCGAAGCCGGTGGGTTTGTAAGCGCCCCCGTTCACGCTTCGGTTTCGGGCAAGGTTAAATCGGTCGCTCCTATGCTTGCAAGCACAGGCACAGAGATTATGGCTATTACCATTGAGTCTGACGGCGAAATGGCAATCAGTGAAGATTGTGTTGCTCCCGATATAACCGATTACGACAGCTTTATTGCAGCTGTTCGTGCAAGCGGTGCAGTAGGTCTTGGCGGTGCGGGCTTCCCCACAGCAGTTAAGCTTGATGTCAAGGACACCTCTCGCATTGAACAAATTATCATAAACGGTGCCGAGTGTGAGCCATATATCACAAGCGACACCAGAACCATGATAGATGACGCTAATCTTATTGCCGAAGGAATTGAGCTTTTAAAGAAGTGGCTTAATGCCAAGCAGGTTATTATCGGCATTGAAAAAAATAAGCCCGAGGCTATAAAAGCAATGTCGACGCTTTGTGATGACACTGTTTCGGTTAAGGTTCTTCCGTCTATTTACCCACAGGGTGGCGAAAAGGTTCTTATTTATAACTGCACGGGCAAAATTGTTCCCGAAGGCAAGCTTCCCATTGATGTAGGTGTTATTGTTCTCAACTGTACTACGCTTGCTTTTATTGCCTCTTATGTTAAGACGGGCATTCCGCTTGTTAACAAGCTTATGACGGTTGACGGCAGTGCGGTTGCCGAGCCTAAAAATGTAATTGTCCCAATAGGCACCTCGATGGCGGATGTATTTGATTTCTGCGGTGGCTTTAAGGAGGAGCCTCACAAGGCTTTCTACGGCGGACCTATGATGGGTATTGCCGTTCCCGACCTTTCGGCTCCAATTCTCAAAAACACAAATGCTATTATTGCACTAAATAAAGCCGATTCTGTTTTGCCTGAGCCGACGCCCTGCATTCGTTGTGGAAAGTGCGTAAAGGCTTGTCCGTTAAAGCTGATGCCCGTTGACTTCGCAAGGGCTTTAAGCGTTAAGGATGTTGAGATGCTTGAAAAGAGGAAGGTTAATCTTTGTATGGAGTGTGGCTGTTGCTCCTATGTGTGTCCTGCCCGCCGTCCTCTTGTTGAAAACAATAAGCTTGCAAAGGCAGAGCTTAGAAAATATCAAGCTGCCAAAAAGGAGGAAAATAAATAATGAGTAAACTAACACTGTCTGTTTCTCCCCATATTCGCAGCAGACTTACCACAGGCGGCATTATGCTTGATGTGGTTATCGCACTTATTCCTGCACTCATTGCGGGTACTGTTATTTTCGGTCTGCGTGCTCTTGTTTTAACAGCCGTTTGCGTTGCCTCCTGCATGCTGGCTGAATTCCTTTTTGAGTTTATCTTAAAAAAGCCTTTGACAATAAACGACCTTTCTGCCGTTGTAACGGGAATGCTTTTAGCATTTAATCTTCCTGTTACAATCCCCTTTTGGCAGGCAGTACTCGGTTCGGTAATTGCCATTATTGTTGTAAAACAGCTTTTTGGCGGACTCGGTCTTAACTTTGCCAATCCTGCAATTACAGCACGCATAGTTTTGTTTATCTCTTTTGCAAACACCTCTATGACCCATTGGATAGACCCCACCAGAACCTTTATGAGCTTTAACTGGGCAAATGCGGATATGGCTGCTTCTGCTACTCCGCTTGCAGTTTTAAAGCCGGGTAGTACAGGCTCTCTCCCCTCTCTTATGAATATGCTTTTAGGCATAGAGGGAGGATGTATCGGTGAAACCTGCGCGCTTGCTCTCATACTCGGCGGAATTTACCTTGTTGCAAGAAAGGTCATCTCTTTTCATATTCCTGTGGTTTTTGTTGCAACTGTTTTTGTTTTAAGTCTGCTTGTTGCTCCCGAGGGCTATTCCTCCCTTGAATATGCCACATATCAGATTCTTTCTGGTGGACTTATGATAGGTGCAATATTCATGGCAACCGACTATGTAACAAGTCCTACTACAAGCCTTGGTAAAATTATTTTTGCACTTGGTTGTGGTGTTATTACATTTGCTATTCGCATTTGGGGTTCATATCCCGAGGGTGTTTCCTTCTCTATTCTGTTTATGAACCTGCTCGTTCCATTCATTAATAAGCTAACCCCGACTAAGCCCTTAGGAGGTGCAAAAGCAGAATGAAAAAAGATACTATAAAAAGCATAGTAGTTTTATCCTGTATATGCTTAGTGGTAGCCATACTTTTGTCGGGAGTTAATGCAATTACCGACCCAATAATCAAAAATGCTGCGGCCAATGCAGCTTCTTCGGCGTACGGCGATGTTCTTCCGGGAGCTTCGGAGCTTGAAGAAATCACAGGCGAATTCCCCGAAACCGTTAAAAAGGCACTGAAAGACAAGGGCGGCAAGGGCTTTATATTTGAGCTTGCCACAAAAAACGGTTATACAAAAAATGAAATTGCAATGGTACTTGGTATCGGTGCTGACGGTGTCATCACAAAGCTTGACATCACAGTTTACCCTGAATCCAAGGGCTCTGAGGCAGATTTCGAGGCGCTTTTCGCAGGAAAGACTGCTGATATGACCGATGTTATTGCAGGTACTACCATCACTTCAAACGCTTTGAAGGCTGCTGTAAAGGATGCTTATGATGTTTATTATGAGTATGCCGGTGTGGAAAAGTCTGATGAGCAGAAGCTTGCCGACCTTTACGAAGTACTGATGCCTGAGGCAAAGGATAAGTCGGGCGCGTACAGCTTCACCGCTGTTGAGCTTCCCACAGACGCTCCTGCAAGCATAACCTCCATTTATAAACCGAGCACCGAAATAGGTTATCTTATGATAGCAAAGGTAAATGATTTGAGCGTTGCTATGGCACTTAATGCATACGGTAAGGTCTATGCTGTTTATGACCTTGACGGAAATGACCTTTCGGGCGATTCGGCTTATGACTCGGTAAAATCCGATGCAGAAAATGCTATACCGTCAATTTACGAAGCTAACAACGACGAAATTCTTGATTTAATGATTAAAGAGGAAGTTATCTCATCGGCATCCGATGCACAAAAGGTTGATTTTAGCGCAGTTTCTTCAAGAGTTGTTGCTGTTTACAAGCTTAAAAACGGTAATGCTTATATTGCCAATGCCGACGGCTACGGCGGTGTTTTGACCGTTTGCTATGTTATCAATTCAAAGGGTGAAATTGTGAATTATGCCACATTACAGCACTCCGAGAGAGATAACGAGTATGCGGCATTGGATTACGGTACGGTTATCGGCTTTAATTCCTACGCTAAAAGGTTTGACGGCAAAACCACATCTTCTATTGATGATGATACTCTGCTTATTGCCGGCTCTACCTTCACAACAAACGCAACTAAGGCTTGTTGGGAGTCAATAAAGGCTGCAAATGAAATTATAAACGGGGAGGTACAAGGATAATGACTCAGTTGAAAAATCTATTGAGAGGCATAATTGTTGAAAATCCTGTTTTGGTTTTACTTCTGGGCACCTGTCCCACGCTTGCAAAAACAAATGACGTTAAAACCGCTCTCGGTATGGGCATTGCGGCACTGCTTGTGCTTGTCTGCTCAAACACTGTAATATCGGTTTTAAGAAAGGTTATTCCCTCAAATGTAAGAATCCCCTGCTTTATTGTTGTAATCGCAACCTTTGTAACGCTGGTTGAAATGCTTATGCATGCTTTCATTCCTTCGCTTTACGATTCGCTTGGAATCTTCCTTTCCCTGATTGTTGTTAACTGTATAATTTTAGGCAGAGCAGAAATGTACGCCTGCAAAAACGGTGTTTTAAATTCTGCTGTTGACGGTCTTGGAATGGGAATAGGCTTTACCCTCGCACTTGTTTGTATGGCTACCATTCGTGAGATTTTTGGCTTAGGTACCTTCTTTGGACTTGAAATTCCCTTTATTAAGGACTATACTCTGCCTATTTTGACTCAGAGTGCGGGAGGCTTCTTTGTATTCGGACTTCTTATAGCAATAGTAAATATTTTCTTAAACAGAACCAATAAAAAGCCACGGCAGGAATTTGGTTGCGACGGTTGTCCTTCTGCTGCCGGATGCACAAAAACATCTTGTAAAACGGAGGGTGAATAATGGATTTTAAAACTTTTGTATTTATTCTTATGACCTCGGTTTTGGTAAACAACTATGTTCTAACCCAATTCCTTGGTATTTGCCCATTCCTTGGTGTTTCCAAGAAGTTAAATCAAGCTACGGGTATGGGTGTTGCCGTTATTTTTGTAATGGTTCTTGCAACAGCTGCCACTTGGCCGATTCAAAATCTTATACTCGTTCCCCTTAAGCTTGATTATCTGCAAACCATTCTTTTCATTCTTGTTATTGCTTCACTGGTTCAGCTGGTAGAAATGATATTAAAGAAGTTTTTACCCTCGCTTCACGCTTCGTTAGGCGTATATCTGCCGCTTATTACCACAAACTGTGCGGTTTTGGCTGTATGTAAAAACTCCCTTACAAATGAAAGCGTAGCGAGCTCTGCTGCTCCGTTTGTTACTGCACTTGTGTATGCCTTTGCTTGCGGACTTGGCTTTTTACTTGCCATGGTTCTTTTTGCGGGCGTGCGCTCGGTTATTGAGCATTCGAAGCCGCCCCGTTGCTTTGAGGGTGTGCCGATTACACTTATTGCCGCCTCGATAGTTGCTCTTGCCTTCTCGGGATTTGGCGGAATCGCAGAAAACCTGTTTAAATAATTTGAGAAAGGATATGTAATTATGCCGGAATATTTTATCCCGATTTTAATTGCTGTCGGAGTTATTACCGCCATTGGTCTTGCTTGTGCCGTTATTTTGGTTGTTGCCTCAAAGTTTTTTGCAGTAAAGGTTGACGAAAAGTACGCTGCTCTTCGAGACTGTTTACCCGGCGTTAACTGTGGTGCTTGCGGATATGCAGGATGTGACAGTTATGCCGCAGCCTTAGCTGAGAACTCTTCAATTGCTACTAATTTATGTATCCCGGGCGGTGCTATTGTTGCCGCACAGCTTGCCGAAATTATGGGCGTTGATGTCACAACGACCAGCAAAAAGACAGCTTCGGTACACTGTAACGGTACCTGTGACAACACCGACATAAAGGCAAATTACCAAGGCATTCACACCTGCCGTGCAGCTATGCTTACCTATGGCGGAAATGGGCTTTGCAACTACGGTTGTTTAGGCTACGGCGACTGTGCAGAGGTTTGTCCTGTTGATGCAATTAGCCTTGTTAACGGGGTTGCTGTTGTTGATATTGATACCTGTATTGGTTGCGGTATTTGCACAAAAACCTGCCCTAAGGGAATTATTTCAATGATTGACACCGATAAGCGTGTTTCAATTAAGTGCTCCAACAAGGAAAAGGGTGCCGTTTCACGCAAAGAATGTAAGGTTGCCTGCATAGGCTGTAAAAAATGTGAGGCCACTTGCCCGACAGATGCAATCAGCGTTGTTGATAATCTTGCTGTTATTGATTATGATAAATGCATATACTGCGGCAAATGTGCCCATGTATGCCCGATGAATACAATTCATTCTGAAAAATAAATAAAAAAAGGAAATCCTGAGGAGGCTTTTAAGCTTTCTCAGGATTTGAAATCTACTTATGAGTGATGCTAAAAACAGACACTATTTGCGCAACGATATAATACTTATTACTTCGGTTATTGTTCTCTGCATTGTGGCAATATTTTTCTTTAACGCCACAAAAAAAGAGGGAGGAAGAGCTGTTGTCGTTATAAACGGCAAAGAAACTGCTTCATACCCTCTTAATATTAATACCGAGGTTAGATTAGAGAACAACGGCGGATACAACATACTTGTAATAGAGGATGGCTTTGCCTTTATAAAGGAGGCGTCCTGCCCAGACAAGATATGCGTAAATAACACAAAAAAGAAATATAACGGTGAAACCTTGGTCTGCCTTCCTAATAAAATCACTGTTAAAATAGTGTCAGACGAGACCTCTGAAACCGATTTTTAAGGGAAAGCTATATGAATACTAAAAAAATTACGATGTATGGGCTGTTCACAGCCCTTGCGATGATAATGTCGCTTATTGAGGTTTTAATGCCTATTCCCCTACCCGTTCCCGGAATAAAGGTGGGTTTTCCAAATATTATAATACTGTTTGTCCTTTACCGATTTGGTGCAAAAACGGCAATCGCCGTTTCTTTGGTTCGTGTGCTTCTGGTTTCCCTCTTGTTTGGTAACTTCTTAGGCCTTGCTTATAGCCTTGCCGGTGCTGTTTTAAGCCTTGTGGTTATGATACTTTTAAAGAAAACCGATTTATTCTCAACCCTTGGGGTAAGTGTTGTAGGAGGTATTGCCCACAACGCAGGACAGATAACGGTTGCCTGTATTTTAATGTCAACATCCGAAATATCCTACTATATGCCCGTGCTTATAATCACGGGAACTGTGGCGGGTATAGTCGTAGGAATAGCATCACATCTTTTAATTAAAAAGGCAGAAAAAATAGGATTTTAAAAACGCTTTGAGAAACAAATCTCAAAGCGTTTTTATTTATACATATTTTATTACAAGCTCGGTTATGAGAACTCCCAAACAGCTAAATGCGGCAACCTTCACAAGACTTTGCTCCAAATAACCGCAAAGAACAGCTACCGCAAAGCCTACCGCCGCGGGTACAATATCGGTTGCGTAAAACATGGCAGGTACAGTCATAGAAGCAAGCACAGTATAGGGAATGTAGTCTAAAAATGATAGAATATATTTGTTCTTTATTTTTTCTTTTATTAGAACTAGCGGCAGCATTCGTATTAGATAGGTAACCCCCGCCATTGTAAGAAGGTAGAGAAAAAATTCAGGTCTAAACATTGCCATCTTCCTCCTTTTTCTCAGATGTGGGTGCAATAAGGGCAAATACTGCGCTTGATATTACTGCACAAATGATTATAACAAAGCCCGAGGGCACCTTGCTTAAAAAAGGAGCGTACTTGAAAATACAACTGAGTGTTATAGCAAAAAGAACGCAAAAAGTAATGTTGGAGGACTTTTTCATTGCAGGTAATACTATTGCAATAAACATTCCGTATATTGCAACGGCAAGCGAGGAAATGACAACGGCGGGCAAAATATTTTGTGCTAATGAGCCCAAAAGGGTGCCGCTGCTCCAACCAATCCAGGGGGTTAAAATAAGTCCGTACATATATTTTTTGCCGACCGAAGCCTTATTTGACATAGTAACGGCGAATATCTCATCTGTATTGCCGAAGGCAATTAAAAATCTATGTAAAAGTCCTACTCTTTTGCTCAGCTTCTGGGACACCGACACCGACATAAGAGCATACCTCGAATTTATAACAAGCTGAGAAACGGCAAGCTCGATAAAGCTTCCTCCGCCAGCGATTATCGGCACGCCTGCCACCTGTCCTGCCGAGGTAAGATTAGTCATTGAAATGAGTAATGCCTCCGCCCAGGTAAGTCCGCTTTGAACTGCGGATATACCGAAAGCGAAGGATACAGCGAAATAGCCGATGCATATCGGCAATCCGTCCTTTATTCCTTTTAAAAAGCTGTTGTTTTCCATTTTTTCTGATTTCCTTAATAAGTATGAAAATATATAACTACTCGTTTACACTATTGGGGATTTTCCCCTTTTGCTTCATTATGCGTGCGAAATAAACCGCAGGGGTATCCAAAAGTGATGTAACGAAATAAATAATATAGCTTGAAAGCATTACCGACATAAGTGTTTTGGTGTCATACCATCCGGCAAAGGCAATAAGAGTAAACAGCAGTGTGTTTACTATTTGCGAAATCATGGTTGAGCCGTTATTTCTAAGCCACAAAAAAGGTTTTTTGTTGCCTGTTTTTTGTTCGGTAAATTTCCACCATTTATGATAAAGCCAAACATCAAAGTGCTGGGAAACTATATATCCTATAAAGCTTGCAAAAAGTAGTCTTGGTGTTGTTGAAAAAATCGCATTTATATGCACGCTTGCCCAATCGGACGGCGCGGGTGTATATAAGAGCCAAGACTGTGTAAAGATTAGCATTACAACCGATGAGAAGACACCTATCCACACAGCTTTTGAAGCAGTTTTTTTGCCCTCGTTTTCACTTAAAATATCGGTTATAAGATAGGTCGAGGAAAACAGAACATTTCCCAAGGTTTGCTCCATCGAAAAGCCCTCTACAAGTATTAAAACCTCAATATTTGCAAGAACCGTTGCTAAAACTGTCATTGTGAAAAGACCTATTTTACCAAATATTCGGTAAGCAAAAAGCACAATACCGTATATGATAAAAACAGAGCCTATCAGTAATAATTCGTTTCTCATAAGTACCTCTTTTCTTATTAAGGCAATAAAAAAAGCCCTTACGGGCGCAAAAATATCGTATAAAAATTGCCCATAGTTTTGTTTAAAGACAGGATGGTTTCGAACTGTCCGTTTAATTTTTAGAAATTGTATCACAGTATTTTTTGTTTGTCAAGGAATGATTTTTTATAAAAAGATATAAAATTATTGATAATATAAAGTTTTTGTGGTACTCTTTTAATAATCTTCATAACCCCAATTACTCTATGTTTAAGACAAAGAGTCATAATGCTTATATAATCATCATGATTAATAAAGAGTCTTATATAAAGAAAAAGAGTCATAAAGATTCTAGTAAGAATCGTTATGACTAGTAAGGATTGCAAATATTGAAAAATATAATTATTTGTAGTATAATTTAACCGATAAAATTATATTTGTTAGAAAATTGATTTATATACCATGTGCACAAGAAAGCAAAATTTATCAAGAAAAACATCCCGATATCTTGTATGATAAATTCACAGAAAAGGAGGCACAAACCGATGGAAACAATAAAAAACATTCAAAATGCTATTGATTATATCGAAAACAATTTAGGTGGGCAAATTTCTATTGATGAAGTCGCGAATAAAGCCTACATGTCTACATCAAATTTTCGACGTTTCTTTTTAGCTTTGTGTGGTATTACAGTTGGTGAATATATTCGGTTAAGAAAATTAACACTTGCAGGAAAAGACATAATATCAACCAATGATAAAATTATTGATATAGCATTTAAGTATGGCTATGAATCACACGAAAGTTTTTCAAGAGCCTTTCTCCGTTTCCACAATGTATCTCCTCTAACAGCGCGCAGTTTGGGAGAAGTAAATGTGTTTTCCAAAATTTCTGTAGAATCTATTTTTGGAGGTAACGAAAAAATGAACACAAATTGGTTTTTTCAAAGTGAAAACTCCATCTGCAATTTTAGAAGCGCAGGGGTTTTGATTCAAGACGGAAAAATCTTGGTACAAAGAGAAAAGGGCGGTAACGAATATGCATTACCAGGAGGACTTGTTTTATAAGGAGAAACAGCCGAACAAGCAGTTATAAGGCGATATAAAGAAGAATCAGATATCGGTATCGTATGTAAAAAATTAATTTGGGTAGAAGAGTCTTTTTGGGAATGGAATAACAAAAAGACCCATTCAATATGCTTTTATTATCTAATTAAACTGAAAGAAGGATATTCTATTCCAAATGATAAATTTGTTAGCCAAACAGGAAATTCTAATGTTGAATATGGATGGATTGATACAAAAGAATTAAATAATTTAAACTTATACCCATCTTTTGCAAAAACAGAAGTATTCAATATTTCAGACGAGGTTAAACATTTTGTCACGCAAGAATAACTACTTGTTATTATATTACAATGCACAGAGAAGGACTATGGCATTTTTCTATGTCATAGTCCTTTTAAAATAATTTGCACCAAGTTTGCACCAAAGCAAAAAACAAGGCATAAAGAAAACCCCGAAAACCGTGATGGTTTCGGGGTTTTTGTAAACATTGAAATAATACAGATTATCTCTTTGAGAACTGAGGTGCACGGCGTGCGCCTTTGAGTCCGTACTTCTTTCTTTCCTTCATTCTGGGGTCACGTGTTAAGAGACCTGCCTTCTTTAAGGTTGCACGAAGCTCAGCATCGTATTGAAGAAGAGCACGTGACAAGCCGTGACGGATAGCACCAGCCTGACCGGTTACACCGCCGCCCGCAACACGGCAAATGATGTCGAACTTACCGTCAAGGTCGCACAGTGCAAGGGGTTGACGAACGATAAGCTTTAAGGTTTCAAGACCGAAATAATCGTCCATCTCTCTATCGTTGATAATTATTTTTCCTGTACCGTTGTAAACGCGAACACGGGCAACAGAGCTCTTTCTTCTGCCGGTTCCGTAAAAATAAGGCTTTCCTTCTATCATTACTCTGTCTCCCTTCTTAGTTTTCTATCATTTCAGGCTTCTGAGCTGCATGAAGATGCTCGGTTCCTCTGTAAACACGAAGTCTTGTGAGAGCTGCTCTGCCGATGGTGGTATCGGGAATCATTCCCTTTACTGCAAGCTGCATAGCCTTCTCGGGCTTGGTTTCCATAAGGGTAGCATACTTAACTTCCTTTAAGCTGCCGATATAGCCTGTGTGATGACGATAAAATTTCTTTTCAAGTTTCTTTCCAGTAAGAACTGCCTTTTCAGCATTGATTACGATAACATGGTCACCGCAGTCAACATGAGGGGTGTATTCGGGCTTACCCTTGCCGCGAAGCAAATCAGCAACCTTAACGGCTGTGCGTCCGAGGGGTTTGCCGGCAGCGTCGATTACATACCACTTGCGCTGAATTTCAGCAGGTTTTGCCATAAAAGTGGACATTGTCTTAACCTCCATAATTTTTCTTTTAGCCAAAGCATTTAAACCCAAATCAGATTTTGAAACAAGGATTTTTCACTGTGGCTTTGTTAAAATACTCGTAAATCCGACAGGATTTACTGCGTTTTGCGCCTCGCACACCAAAAAATCCTTTGTTTACAAAATTCTGCGACCTTAAAGGTGCGATTTTTTGTATGAATTTTGGTAAAGCGAAGCGTATAAGGCTGTCGCCTATGCGCGACAATGAGCCAAAAGGCACCTAAAAACCGCCCTTTGAGGCTGGTTCGGGTTTAAATGCTTTGGCTAAGCGACTTTTGTATTATATCTTAAAGGCTGTCTGTTGTCAAGCACAATTTTCATAAATTTTAATTTATCATTTATCATCTCTGCTTTTCTTTAATTTACTCGTTTTTTCTCCTATTTTCTAATTTTTGATTTTTAGAAAATTTAGTTTAATATACGCCCACATCGTATGATGTGGGCGTTGTTCTTTATTTATACTCTCTCAACCGACTTTACATCCTCATTGGCCATAAGTTCAAGAATCAGCACAGATATATTTTCTTCTGTCTCATTTTGAATCTTAACCAAATATGTGTTATCTGCCAGCATATCCACACCTGATACCCTGCACTCATGCTCGTTTATGTGGTCTGTTACCGATTTGAAATCACCATTGTTTTTTATCTTTATTTCGAGCTTATAGTCCTTCTTTTGTCCTTTCTTTTTTAGGCGATTTGCAATCGGGCGAAGGGCAAACATTGCAATAAGCATAACCGCTGTCATAATGCCGGCTATAAAATAGTATCCAAGTCCCGATGCGAGTCCTACGCAAGCGGTAGTCCAAAGCCCTGCCGCTGTTGTAAGTCCCTTTATACGATTTCCATTAACAAGAATACAACCCGCACCCAAGAAGCCTATTCCGCTTACAACCTGAGCACCTATACGCGCAGGGTCGGTCGAAAAGCTTGTTGACATTACCTCTCCAATAGTCATTACGCCCGCGGCACCAAGAGACACCATTAAATGTGTGCGAATACCTGCATCGTGGTTAGAGCCTGCTCTCTCCAAGCCGATAGCACCGCCCAAAATTGACGCAATGAGCAGCCTTAAAGCAATATCTATATAAATGTTCATCTTAAAAGCTACTCCTTTAAAATTAATTTATTTTGGAATAAATGAAAAATACACCAAAACAAGCAAGCCTAATGCTATTCTATAATATCCAAAGAATTTAAAGTCTCTTTTCTTGACATATCCGAGTAGGAATTTAATAGCTATAATCGAAACAATAAACGCCGTAATCATTCCTACTGCAAGGACAACAAACTCCATACCCGTAATATTGAAGCCGAATTTTAAAATCTTTATAAGGCTTGCACCAAACATTACAGGAACGGCAAGGTAAAAGCTAAACTCTGCTGCGGCCGTACGGGAAACGCCCAACAGAATTGCACCGAGTATGGTAGCTCCCGAGCGCGAGGTTCCCGGAATTAATGAAAGCACCTGAAAAGCACCTATAAGTAATGCGGTTTTATAGGATATCTCCGACAGTGTATTTACTTTTGATATGCGGTTTTTATTATAGCTTTCGACCACGATGAACAGAATTCCGTAAAGTATCAGCATTGCCGAAATAACCCATTCATTATGGAATTTTGCAGTGAACCAATCATCAAAAGGTATGCCGATTACGGCTGCGGGAAGAACCGCAACTATAACCTTTGTCCAAAGGCTTATACTTTGTTTTTTAATAAAACCTTGATTTTTTGATGTAAACGGCCACAGCTTATCGAAAAACAGCACAACAACTGCCATAATTGCGCCAAGCTGTATTACTACATTAAACATCTCCTTAAACGCATCACTTGCGTCAAGAGGAATAAGTCTGTCGGTAAGTATAATATGTCCCGTACTGCTGATTGGCAGCCACTCGGTTATTCCCTCGACAATACCTATAATTACCGACTTAATTATATCGAATATATCCATTCTGCTTCACCTTGTTTTATCATAGTGGTTATAGTTAGTCAAAATAGTAATTTGCTATTTCGAGAGCAATTCTTTGTAAAGCTTTATATATGAGCCTGCTGAATTGTTCCAGCTGTTGTCACATTCGAGGGCGCGCTTTACGAGAATTTTCCAACCTTCCTTATTCTTAAAGCCCTCTACGGCACGATATACGGTATGAGCCATATCGTGAGCATTATAAGTTTTAAATACAAAGCCGTTGCCCTTTCCATCACCGCTATCGGTTATGGTATCGTTAAGACCACCTGTACTGCGAACTATGGGAATAGTGCCGTATCTAAGGGATATCATCTGTGCTAAGCCGCAAGGCTCACTCTGCGAGGGCATAAGGAAAATATCCGCACCCGCATATATTTTCCGTGCAAGCGACGGAATAAAGCCTGTCTTATAGGCAACCTGCATAGGAAACCTCTTAGACATCTCGTAAAGATAAGTTTCGAACTCCCACTCTCCCGAGCCTAATATCACAACCTGAATGTCATTTTTAAGCAAATCCTCAAAGGAATGCTTAACAAGGTCAAAGCCCTTGTGCTTAACAAGTCGGGAAACTATGCCGATTACTGCGACATCACTTCTTTCGGGTAGTCCCATTTCCCTTTGAAGCTCCCGTTTATTGATTTTCTTGTTTGAAAAGTCAGTCGCGGAATAGTTAGCATAGATATTTTGGTCGGTTTCAGGGTCATAAACAGCAGTATCTATTCCGTTAATAATACCGCAAAGCTTATACTCATATTCCTTTAAAATACTATCAAGTCCGTGCGAATAATAGGGTGTCAGTATTTCCTTTGCATAGGTTGGAGAAACTGTTGTAACCTTGTGCGAGCACTGTATGGCGGCTTTCATAAGATTTACGCATCCGTCATACTCTACAAGGCTGCTATCCTCCTTTTCAATTCCTAAAACATCGCTTATTATCTCGTATCCAAACTTTCCTTGATACTGAATGTTATGTATTGTAAATACCGTCTTGATATCAGCATATTTAGGGTCGTGCTTATAAAATCTGTCGAGATAGACAGGAACCATCGCTGTCTGCCAGTCGTTACAGTGAATAATATCGGGAGTATAGTCGATATAGGGTATTATTTCAAGAACCGCACGTGAGAAAAAAGCAAACCTTTCACCGTCATCGTAATGACCGTAAAGACCCTCACGCTTAAAATAGTACTGGTTATCAAGCAGGTAATAAATAACGCCGTTATACCTAGCCTCAAATATACCGCAATACTGTCTTCTCCAAGCAACCGGAACGGTTATTGAGGTTATAAATTTCATATTGGCCCGAAGCTCATCCGATATTCCTTCGTAAAGTGGCATTACAACACGGCAGCCGACAAGTCTTCGCCTTAAAGCCTTGGGTAGAGCTCCCGCAACGTCCGCCAGTCCTCCCGACATAGCGTACGGATATGCTTCACTTGATGCATAAAGTATCTTCATATTCACCCTCCTATGAGGAAATTAAATTTTTTCCTTCATCTTAATATAATATTTATCTGCTTTCCCGTCAACATTTTTATTATCGGAAATCGTAACATTTCTATCGGTAATAAGGTTTAAGACCTTACAGTCCCTACCAACCTCGGTTGACTCCATAAGAATGCAGTTTTCAACAACCGTACCCTTGCCTACCTTTACGCCACGGAAAAGTA
The DNA here is from genome assembly GCA_017533175.1 of Clostridia bacterium. Lineage (GTDB taxonomy): Bacteria > Bacillota > Clostridia > Oscillospirales > Acutalibacteraceae > SFWF01. The sequence goes on along the minus strand of JAFXIJ010000018.1, from coordinate 12,379 downwards.
TGCTGTTTTTTACGCTTCCCTCGATAATACAGCCATCAGCAACAAGAGAATTTTTAACCTGCGCATCAATGCCGTATCTTACGGGCATATCTCCTCGACTTTTTGTGTATATCGGGTTTTCTGTGTTGAAGAGTTCTTTTCTTACTTGTGCATCAAGAAGAGAAATATTTGCATCATAATAGCCTTTTATGCCGTCCATAACCGCGGCAAAGCCCTCATGCTTAAAGCCGTAAATTGCGAATTTTTCGCAGCCCTCTGCAAATATTCCGTGAGACAGGCTTACATTACCCTTTCTCATCTCATTTGTTACTATTCCTATAAGAAACTCTCTTCCTATTACCATTGTATCAAGGCTATAATTGCAGTCATCTTCAAGATTATCATCAAAATTTACCTCGGTTATTCTACCTTTTTCATCAAAAGAAAAGCTCATAGAATCTCTCTGTCCCTGAGGCTTTTTACCCTTGGTATAAGCAATAGTTATGTCGGCTAAGCTCTCCTTATGGTGCTTTAACAATGTCTTTATATTTATGTTGGCAACCACATCGGCATCACAGAGCACCACATAGTCCTCGGTAGACTCTATAAGATATTCCAAAATACCGAAAAGAGCTTCCAGTTTGCCCTTATATATCTGGGCGTCTGCCGAAGCATAGGGGGGAAGAATCGAAAGACCTCCTATCTTGCGGTCAAGGTCCCACGGCTTGCCGTTACCGATATGTGTCATTAGAGAATAATAGTTTGACTTTGTAATGATACCCACCTTGCCGACGCCGCCGTTTGCAAGGTTTGACAGCGGAAAATCTATAAGACGGTATCTGCCTCCAAAGGGTACCGAGCTCATAGAACGCTGTACCGTCAGCTCTCCGAGCATTGCATCGTGCGTATTTGCGAAAATAATTCCTAAAACCCTATTTGTAATCATACAACTTCACCTTCCGCAACATCATTTGTAATCATCTTATTGGCAGTAACTACCGCGTTTTTGCCGATTTTAAGGCCGTCTCCTACAACCGCTATTCCCCAGCTGCTTATATCCGCTGCCGATTCGGGTGTTTCACCGATTACGGCATCCTCTTCAATAACGGTGTTCTCAGCAATAATTGAATAGCGGACAGTTGCGCCCTTCTTAATTACTGAACCGGGCATAATAAGTGAATATTCTACCGTTGCTCCCTCTTCTACCGTTACATTTTCAAAAAGTACCGAGAAATCTATATTACCGTAGATATTACAGCCGACCGTCACAAGTGAATTTTCCACCTTTGCTTTGTCGGATATATATTGTGGAGCAAAGCCCTTTGCGCCTGAATAAATTTTCCAGCCCGGCTCGGATAAATCAAGATTCAGCTTCGGATTGAGCAGGTCTAAATTTGCATCCCAAAGGGAAGCAATTGTGCCGACATCCTTCCAATAATCATTAAAGCGATATGCCATAGCCTTCATACCGCCGCTAATCATAGCCGGGATTATATCCTTTCCGAAGTCGTTTGATGAGCCCTCTTTCATTTCATCTTCAATAAGCAGCTTTCTAAGAACGCTCCATTTAAAAACATAAATTCCCATTGAAGCTAAATTGCTCTTAGGTTCCTTGGGTTTTTCTTCAAATTCGTAAATCTCGCCATCTTCACGAGTGTTCATAATTCCGAATCTGGATGCCTCATCCATCGGCACCTCCATAACAGCAATGGTGCAATCGGCATTAGTTGCCTTATGCTCGGCAATCATAAGAGAATAGTCCATCTTATATATATGGTCTCCCGAAAGAATAAGCACATGCTCAGGCTCGTACCGCTCAATGAAGTTTATATTCTGATAAATTGCGTTGGCTGTACCCTTGTACCACTCACTTCCCTTTATCTGCTGATAAGGAGGCAAAATATGTACGCCGCCGTGAACCCTGTCAAGATCCCACGGCTTGCCGCTTCCTATATATTCAACCAATTCAAGAGGCTGATACTGGGTTAAAATTCCTACCGTATCTATTCCCGAGTTGATACAGTTTGAAAGCGGAAAATCAATTATTCTGTACTTCCCTCCAAACGGTACGGCAGGCTTTGCTATCTTCTGGGTGAGAACACCAAGACGACTTCCCTGACCTCCTGCCAGCAGCATTGCTAAGCATTCTGTTTTTTTCATTTTTCTCATCTCCTGCTGATTATTATATTTGTTTTTTTATAGGTTTATGTCTTTTTAAGAAGGTTACAGACATAGCGGGAATATTAAGCTCAACCGAGTTTTCAAACCCGTGCATACCTACCTTTTTAGAGCGCACGCCGCGAGTAGCTTTTTGGGTGTCTCCTCCAAATTCTATCCAGTCAGAACAGAAAACAGTTTTGTAGGTTCCTCCCTTTGGAACACCGATACGATAATTCTCTCTTGCTACCGGGACAAAGTTGCAAACGGCAATTATCTCATCCTGATTCTTTGCAATTCTTCTAAAAGCAATTACGCTTTGAGTATAATCATCGTTGGAAATCCAAGAAAAGCCCGACCATGAATAATCTACTTCATAAAACTCCTTGTTTTCCTTATAAAACCTATTTAAAGCCTTAACATAGCTTTGGGTCTTATAATGCTTATCAAAGTTAAGCAAAAACCAATCAAGCTCATTGGAATAGTTCCACTCAACAAACTGAGCAAACTCCTGTCCCATAAACAAAAGCTTCTTACCCGGATGTGCTATCATATACGCGAAGAGCGCTCTTAATTGAGCAAACTTCATATCATAGTCGCCCGGCATTTTATTAATAAGAGAGCACTTTCCGTGAACCACCTCATCATGTGAAAAGGGCAGTACAAAATTTTCTGAAAATGCATACATAAATGAGAAGGTAAGATTATTGTGATGATGCTTTCTGTAAATCGGGTCCATAGACATATATGAAAGCATATCGTTCATCCAACCCATATTCCACTTGAAGTTAAAGCCTAAACCTCCGTCCGATGCAGGTTTTGTTACCATGGGCCAAGCGGTAGATTCTTCTGCTATCATAAGGATATTATTGTTTACCGAGAAGCATGCCTCGTTTACACGGCGCAAAAGCTCGACCGCCTCAATATGCTCCTTGCCGCCGAACTGATTAAGTGCCCACTCGCCGTCACGTCTTCCATAGTCAAGATAAAGCATAGATGCCACTGCGTCCACGCGAAGACCGTCAATATGAAACTCCTTTATAAAGAAGCAAGCGCTGGATATAAGAAAATTCATAACCTCAACCCTGCCGTAATTAAACACGCAGGTGCCCCATTCCTTATGCTCGCCTCGTCTTTCATCCTCATACTCATAGCAGCAGCCCCCGTCAAAGCGGAAAAGTCCGTGCTCATCCTTGGGAAAATGGGCGGGAACCCAATCTAGTATTACACCTATATTTTTAGAGTGAAAAATATCTATCATCTTTTTGAAGTCGTCAGGTGTGCCGTATCTTGATGTTGGAGCAAAATATCCCGTAACCTGATAACCCCATGAGCCTGAAAACGGATATTCGGTAAGCGGTAAAAACTCAACATGGGTGTAGCCCATTTCACTTACATAATCGGAGAGTTCCTCTGCTAATTTTACATAGTCGTAATTATTGCCGTCGCTGTACTTTCTCCAAGACTCAGCATGTACCTCATAGATATTTATGGGGGACTCGTACACATTTGTGCTCTGCATCCTTTTTTGCCAAGCAGAGTCCTTCCACTTATATTTATAATCAGGATACACCTTTGACGCATTATTAGGGGCTGTTTCGTAATGACGCGCATAGGGGTCTGACTTTAACACGGTTTGACCGTTTTGTCCTGTTATGGCATATTTATAGCTATCATACGGATTAACGCCGTAAATCTCGGTTTCCCAGATACCGTCGGTCACCTTATGCATAACAGCAGAACCGGCATCCCAATTATTAAAGCTGCCTACAACACTGACAGAAGTCGCGGAAGGCGCCCACACTCGAAAAACTGTTTTTTCTCCGTAGTAAAAAGAACCCAAAATCTCATAAACATCGGCGCAAAGCCTGTTATGAAACCCCTGTAATCTTTCAGCTACCGTTTTATCCGAATTAAACATTTGCTACTCCTTTGTTCCAAAATTTTCCTCTCTATTTAATAATATCAAAGAACATGGTAAATTTCAAGTGTTTTTTGTTAAATTTATATTGTAGTTTTTTCTTTGATATTCTATTTTTTGTGCAAGTTTTACAAATTTCCCAAGATATTTTATTGTTTATAGTCTTTCTCTTATTCTTGTGGCTATTCAAGATAAAAATTCCGCCTTGAAATTTTTAACTTCAAGGCGAATTTTTTTATTTATTACTTAGAATTATATCTAAAATCGAAAAATAATGAAACAGCGAGCCTAAAAGAACAAAAATGTGCCAAACCGAGTGGAAATACTTTATCTTTCTTGCAAAAAAGAAAATGCCTGCGGTATAGAAAACGCCTCCTAAAATTAGAAAGGTCAGTGCAAAGGTGCTTAAATGCTCAACAAGCGGCTTCATTGTAAATATTGCTGCCCATCCCATCGCAACATAGCATATCATTGAGGGTACTTTATACCGTTCCATATCGATAGAATTAAATATTATTCCCAGCACCGCAAAGCCCCATATTACACACAAAAGTACCAAGCCCGCTACTCCTCTGACCGCAAGCAGAGAATACGGTGTATATGTGCCTGCTATTAATAAGAATATTGTTGCATGGTCCATAATTCTGAAAAATTTCTTCGCTTTATCATGGGTTAGCATATGATAGAGACTTGACATAGTGTAAAGAATTATCATTGTAGCTCCGTAAATGGCGCAGGTAACGGTTGACAAAACATCGCCCCTTATTGCTGATAGGACTATTAAAATTGCCGTTCCGATAATTCCTAAGCCCCCGCCCGTAATGTGAACAACCGAGCTGAATATTTCCTCTCCCTTAGTATATGGAATTTTTTGAATGGGTCTTCTCATCATATTTGCTCCTCTATAAAGTAACTGTTTTCCTCAGGAAAATATTCCCCTACTCCGTACTCAGCTACATTTATAATCTTTTTCCCTTTTTTTAAGGCATAATTTATTGTCGAGCGTGTGCCTCCCGCTTTTCCGTCAAAATATGTTAAAACTATATTGCTGTTATCTACCATATAGTAGTTTCGCTTTGCGTAGCATCCGCTGAAATATTTATCACTAAGGACTATTACTTTATCAGCCGCCTCTATGATTTTATCATAACGCGCCTTCCAGCTTTCTGAAAAGCCGGCAGCCTGAGCTTTAAAGGGTATAACCGCAATAAGCTCAACCGAAGAAGTCTTTATAGCCTCACGAAGAGTAAGCACGGCTTCGGCTGCGATTATATCAAAGCCTTCCGCCATGCCGCAATAAAACCTAAATACGCCCTCTACCGGTAGTGAAAAAACTACATTGTAGAGTTTGTTTTCAAATATATTCATTTTGTCACTGTCTTCTTCCAACGAAAACGGAAACTTTTCGGGACGGTAACCGGTAAAGCAACAGCTTATATCTTGCATAGTCTTTCCTTTCGACAAATTTTAACATCTGGTTTTTAAAACTAGATACATTATAGCATAAACCTACCTACTTTTCAACGGCTTCAAACTTTATATTTTTAAGTTTTAAGAGCGGTGATGTTGACTTTTTGGCGATTTTAATTTATATTATTAATTACAATATTGTTTTGAGGTGGATTATGGATAAAATTGATATTAAATTATTATCGCTTTTGCAGGAAAATGCCCGTATGCCCTTAAAGACTCTCGCCGAAAAGGTGTATCTTTCCTCACCTGCCACCGCAGCCAGAATAGAAAGGCTTGAAAATCAAGGAATTATAACAGGCTACACTGCGCGAATTGACCTTAAAAAACTAGGATTTGCAATTATTGCCTTTATTAATCTTGACCTTACCCCATCGCAAAAGCCTGATTTTTATCCCTTTATATGCTCTCATCCAAATGTCCTTGAATGCAACTGCGTTACCGGCAGATATTCTATGCTGATAAAGGTTGCATTTGAAACTACCGAACAGCTTGACTCGTTTATTGGCGAGCTTCAAAAGTTTGGCTGTACCGAAACTCAAATTGCATTTTCCACTCCGCAGGAGCCCAGAGGGGTAAAATTAGACTGATAAAAATTTAAAAATCGCAACGCCCGAACGGGCGTTGCGATTTTTCTTTATTTGTCTAACGGATAATCCATCCCAAGCATTTTATACTTTGCGCCTGCCATATCATTATACGGAAGTGTTTCGTGCGCACTGTCCCCAATAATTGCTTTGATTCCTTCAAGATTTTCTTTCGTATCGGTAATATTGGGAATCAACGGTGTTCTGATGACATAAGGCTTTTTGGAAGCTCTTAAAATTTCAAAATTTTCAAGAATAAGCTCGTTTCCTACACCTGTATATTCAAGGTGCTTTTTACTGTTTACAAGCTTTATATCCATAATGATAAAATCCATTTTATCAATTACCCTTTTAAATGTTTTGCTGTCAGAGTAACCGCTTGTTTCAATACAGAGATCAAAATCCTTTAAGTGCTCTGCTAACTCTAAGAGAAAATCACTTTGGAAAAGCGGCTCACCTCCTGAAAAAGTAAAGCCTCCAAAGCCTTCGCCCAAGGTCACAGCCGAGCTTTTAAGCTCCTCTGCCAAGGACCTTGCATCTACCATTCTGCCCGACACTGTCAAGCAGTCGTTTGGACAAATATGCAGGCATCTGCCGAAAGGCTTACACTCCTCATGGTCGCATTCTCTTTGGCACAGCTTGCAATCAATACAGCAGGTCTGCTTATACATAAGCTGTGGCTCGATGCTCAGACCCTCAGGGTTATGACACCACTTGCAACGAAGGGGACAACCCTTTAAGAAAACGGTTGTTCTAATGCCGGGGCCATCGTGCACCGCCATTTCTTTAATATCAAAAATCGTTCCAAGCATAGATTAAATTATACTGTTTTTAACTGCCAGAGCATTATACAGTCCTATTTTTTTCGCGCCGTTTGCATTAGGATGAAGTCCATCGATTAAATCTCTGCCTTCTGCCCAGGTCTTTTCGTATATTCCGCAAATTCCACACTTAAAAGTATCAATAAAGGTTACATCCGAAATTCTGTCGCAGACGGCAGAAATCAAATTTCTTTTATAAAGAATGGACTCATACGAGCGCATGGATTCGTTACCCTGTACGGGAGAACAGAAGAATATTTTTGCAGACGGATATAAAGCGCGTAGCTTTTCATAGACACAACGCATGCCACCTGCAACTGTACAGTAGTTTACATCCTCAATCGGAAGAGTATCTCCACCCAATGTGAACTGTTCCTCAATTGTGTCTATATTACATTTCTCTTTAACAAAAACATCGTTTGTACCCGCTGCGATTATAATTAGGTCAAAATCTTCAAAATCCGAATTATAACAATAGTTTTTATTGTTTTTATCCTTTGCTCTTGAAATCTTTTCAACCTGATTTAGAATCACATTTTGGTTGCAATCGGTATCATCGCCTAAAAAGACAGGATTACCATCAAACTCTACCGGTTGTTCGTTTGCAAATCTTGCACCAATAACAGCTACATTTACAAAAAATGAAGGCTCTATTATTTCATTAAAATATTTTACCCAACCTCTGTCACTGGTATTGAGTTCTGTGATGCTATCACCCATAAAAAGTATTCTTTTGTTCTTATAACTCATGATAATCCTCTTTCTATACTCTATACGCCTGTCTTGCAATAACGTGGTCTTGATATTCCTTATCAAGCTCGACAAAGTAAGCACTCCAACCCCAGATGCGAACTACAAGCTGGCGGTATTTTTCAGGATTTTTCTGTGCGTCAAGCATTTTCTCAACATTGACGGTATTAAGTTGAAGCTGATGTCCGCCGTGGTCAATAAAGCTTTTAACCAGCGCGCCAACCTTCTCTACTCCGTCATCATCTGCAAACACGCTCTGATGGAATTCAAGGGTAAGCGGTCCGCCGTTAATAGCATTTTCAAAATGAGGCTTTGTCATCGAAGCGATTACCGAGACAGGTCCCTTAACCTTAGCAAACAAGCTTATCGAGAAGTTGGTTCCAAACGCCTCGCCTTTTCTTCTACCGTCGGCAGAAGCTCCAATTTCATTTGCATGCCACAGATAGTACATTGCGCTGCCTGTTCCTGCCCTGAAAATTCCGCCTCGGCAGTTTTTCTTGCCCTTTAAGGCGTTTCCAAAGGTGTCAACCAAGGCAACTGCTATTTCATCTGCGAAATCATCATTGTTGCCAAGCTTTGGTGCTTCAAAGCGAAGCTTGTGCAAGAGTTCAGGATAGCCCTCAAAGTCGGCATCAATAGCCGCAATAAGTGTCTTTTTATCTATACTCTTTTCTTCATAAACATACTTTTTGATTGCCGCAAGCGAATCGGCAGCAGTAGCTATTCCTGTACCGTGAATTCCGAAATTGTTGTATTTTCCTCCCGTATAAATATCACAGTCCATTAGAACATTCATAAAGGGAGACGGTATGAACCACAAATCACGGATTTGGTCGCAGATATCAGCCGTACGGTCGGCTATTTCCTTTTGCACGCGAGCAAAAAGCTCCTCATAGGTTTCACACTCTATAAAGCCGTTATGTAAAACCGCATCAACTGCGCCTGGGTATGAAAGTGCCGAAATATTTGCAACATCTGCGCCGACATTCGGTACTATAAACTCCCAACATGCTGCAACGGTATAATTTACCGCATCGTTATACTCGTACCCTAAATCAACCAGTGCGGGTATGACAATATCATCATTTGAATACTGCGGGAAACCAAGTCCTGCTTTTGTAAGATGCGAAGCCTTAGTATATCGTTCCTTAGGTGTGTTTTTATTAACTCTAAGGTTTATCTTGGGGTCAATAAGCTTGTTGTTGCAGCTAGCTTCAAGACAAAGCTCAGTAAGTAGGTTAAACACCTCGTTGCCTGTTTCATCAAGTCCGCCAAGCATCATACTTTGACCGTTATCGCCCTGCTGAACACCCACATAGATATCACTATCCTTGTTAAAGGAAAGGAAAAAGTCTTCAAGCAGGTCAAGAGCGGTTTCTCTTGTGTAAAGTCCCGCCTTAATATCAGCATCAAGATATTTCCACATGTATTTATCAAATCTGCCTACGGTGTTGTGGTAATTTCCTTCGAGCCAAAGGGCAAAATGCAAAATTCTGAAAAACTGCAAAGCCTCTCTAAAATTGCGTGCAGGATAACGAGGAACCTGAGTTAGCACCTCTACAATATCATCTCTACCCTGCTTTTGTGCCTCTGCTTTATACTTATCGGCAAGCAAAATAATATTGTCAATAGCACGCTTTCCGTATTCATCTGCCTCTTCCCTTTTTGCAAACAGACCTAATTCAATAGTATCGTAATAATTCGGTGAAAGGTTTGACATATAGCCTAACTCATGGATATAATGCTTTGACTTTATATCCTCCCACTCTTGCTTTGTGAAAATATCGGGAAGGTTTGATACCGTACGCATAAAGCAGATTTTTTCGTTTTCTAAAATTACTGCCTTTTCTTCCTTGCACACACGTTCAAAACGGTCCGCCATACGCTCTATTGCGCTAAGCGAGTTTTTTGAATATTCTCCACTTAAATCCCAATCAACTGTGTGACGGAATTTATGATGTTCCTTATTAACTATGTAATCATATAACAACCTGTTCATATTTGCACCTCTTTCACTGACAGTTTAATTATAAATTTTATTTAAGCCATAAAAATATTATGTTCCACTTTGATTATACAACGAAAAAAAACTTTTGTCACTATCTTTTTTATAAAAATTTTTATTCTTTGGAAAGTTGAAAAAATCGTGGCACAAAGCTTGCTGCCGCCGCTTAAAATTTATCTTGACATAATCTTAAAATTATGAAATAATTTTATTAATCTCAAAGCTTTTTTCGGAGGTTTATTGTGCAGGAAAATAACAAGCCCTTATATTTTTTAAAATCGACAGAGCATCTGCCCAATCCCTATATTTGCCTTAATCATCTTGGTTTTAACACATACGAGCCCGGGCAAAGTTTTACTTGCCGTCAAAATATGTTCAGCGTTTATTTTATCCGTTCGGGCAGTGGTACTCTAAAAATTAACAAGCACACATTTCATTTAAGCGAAAACGATGTTTTTTTGTCAAGACCTTTCGAGCATACCGTTTATACCTGCGATGATGAGCACTCTTGTGAACTTTATTTTTTCACCTTTTCGGGAGTATTTGCGTCAGAGCTCATCGGTCGCACCCTCTTTAAAAACGCTTGCTATGCGTCTATGCCTAATGATGCATTATTCTATCATATTTCTAACGCGGCTTCGGGCGTTGAAAAAAGCGATTGCCCCGATATTTATGGTATCGAGCAGTTGTTTAAGTTCTTTTCTCTCATAATTTCTCCCGCCGATAGAATAGTCAAAAAAAATACCGCATATATGCAGTATATAAAAGAAGCTCAAAGCTATATTCAGCAAAATTATTCAAAACCGATTCGGATTGCCGAGCTTGCCAACTCTTTCAACCTTAACCGTAGCCATTTTTACAGAGTTTTTAAGGAGCACACGGGTGTAAGCGTCGAGCAATACCTTTTAAACACGAGAATTGAACAGGCAAAGAAGCTCCTTTGTGAGATCGAAATGCCTATTTCCACTATTGCTGAGGTTGTAGGATATAGGAATTATTCTGCCTTTCATGCGATGTTTAAAAAGGTCTTGCAGATAAGTCCGGGCGAGTATAGGGAAATTCAAAAAAGTGTCATTTTAGAAAATAAGGATAAAGCTGTTTCAAAGTAACCCTTACCACTCGCATAAAATTGAATATTATAAAAAGCAAAAGAGCTCGATATTTTATCGAGCTCTTTTTTGGGACCGACACTCAAAACGGAACCGGTCTAAAAACCTGATTTTCTTAATAATTGCTTTAAACGCTTTTCTACTTTTAAATAGGTTTTCTCTACCAATTTGTTAATCTTAAACCAATCGAACAAAAACAGCCTTGCTTTTTCAATGAAAATGCATACTACAAAAATGCATAGTGCATAGCCAACTACGATGAACGGTATACTCCACCATTGATGCGCCGATAATGCGGCGAAGGCATTATTTAAAAGATTTGTCTTTATAATAGGATGCATATGTATGATGTATACACCAAATACGGCCGGAGTCAAGAAACGAACTATGGATTGAGTGCTCTTGCCTACTTTCAATTTCAAGAATATTGCCATTAACATCAATCCCATCAACACCATCGTAGGCGAGGTATACATCATTAACAGGTCTTCTTTATACGGAGAATACACTTTAAACAATCCTGACACAACACCGCAAAGTAAAAAAATCAAAAGTGCCCATCCCGATTGTATTGTACAAAGTATATTACACTTTTTTATCCATACACCAAACAGATACATAATTACTAGCCAAACAAAATTAAACCCCCGCATTAAACCAAATTGTCCAAACACACTTTCATGACAGGAAAATAAAATAAAAACTGTCAAAATAAGTCCGTGCATTTGCTTGTTACTTAAATGTCTGGCAATCCGATTAAGGAATGGAATAATGAAAAACAAGGCTGTGTAAGCAGTGAAATACCAATAAGCATTAGTAGATACAGGGAAAGCCGATTTTAGTAATTCTTTCCAGCCTATTGTATGGCTTTCATTAAAGAACACAAATGCAATGAATGTAATTGCAAAACTGTAAAAGAAAACTTGTATCCATATATTGATGTACTTAAAATATCGATATGGTTTTTCAACTTCAGAATACATCACATAACCACTGATCATTGCATAACAATTTACAGCACAATATACAATAGCCTTAAATATAGTTGCCGTTAAATATTCCGCTCCCGAAGAGGCATCTATTAATCCCCCCCAACCCAAAATGTGAATAACCACAACGAAAAACATAGCAAGAATTCTCAAAGAATCAATTCCAAAGTTTCGTTTATCCATCGTATCACACTCCTTGGATGTATTATAGCATAAAAGCGGAAATAAATCAATGCGAAGCATTGTATATCATCAATTCCGCAAGAATTGCATATCATCAAAACTTTAGTTTTGTATATCATCAAGCCGACATAAATGCACACTTCGTGTGATGATATACGCCTTCGGCGATGATATACAGCCCTTTCGGACTGATGATATACCAAGCCTATCGGCTTGGATAAAAAAACTCTCGTTCAAAAAAACGAGAGTTTTTTGGGTGTTTTGAACTTAATGACACGAACGAAATGTGCCTGAAAACCTTTATTTTTCCTTATTTATAGTAACATCGCCATCGATTTTTTCACATTTCAAGGAATTGCAAACAACGTTACCCGTAATTTTCTCGGCCTCGACATCATCGTCAACCTT
>JAFXIJ010000017.1 GCA_017533175.1 Clostridia bacterium | reverse complement strand
TTATGGCAGAGCACGGGCACTCCCTCGTTTTCGGTGGCGGATGCGGAGGTCTCATGGGCGCAGTAGCCGACGGAATGTACCAAAAAGGTGGATATATAAAGGGTGTTTCTCCTCGTTATTTTGATGTTGACGGCATTCTTTTTGAACATTGTGATGAGCTTATTATGACCGACACAATGCGTGAGCGCAAGCAGATAATGGAGGATAGCTCAGATGCCTTCATTACTACACCCGGAGGAACCGGAACCTTTGAGGAATTTTTTGAAATTCTCACTTTAAAACAGGTCGGCAGACACAACAAGCCCATAGCAATTCTCAACACGAATGACTATTACACCCCCCTTCTCGACCTTATTGATAAGGCAATTGCCGACCGCTTTATGACGGCAGAAAACCGCAATCTCTATAAGGTATGCTCCACTCCTGAGGAGGCTCTTAGCTATGTTGAAAATTATGATTTCAATCAGGCGGAAAAATCCTTAAAAGAATATAAAAATGTTTGACAAACCATACGAAATATGATAAATTAATTTAGTAGATATATTTCGTTTAAGGAGGTTCTTAAAATGGATAGAATTAAAACTTTAAGCTCCCGTGAACTTGAGGCTTCTGCGAAGACCGGCGGTTGCGGTGAATGTCAGACCTCTTGCCAATCTGCAAGCAAAACTTCCTGCTCGGTTGCAAACCAGCAGTGTGAGCAGTGCAAGGAGAGCAAGTAATTAAAGCTTATAAACCAAAATTCGCCGCAGGTATCCTGCGGCGTTTTTACTGTGAGATGATTTTATGATACACGCATACAAACTTAACGGATATAATATCGTGCTCGATGTAAATTCGGGCTGTGTTCACGTTGTGGATGAGGTCGCTTTTTTTGTTATATCCGAATATGAAAAGCAGGATAAAGAGACCTTGATGGAAAATACTCTTAACGAGTTTAAAGGACGCGAAGATGTAACACGAGAGGAAATTAATAAGCTTTTTGAGGATATTGAGAATCTTATCTCTGCTGGAAAGCTTTTTTCAAAGGACAAATACCGTCCGCTTGCTGATTCCTTTAAAAAACGCCAGTCGGTTATAAAGGCGCTTTGTCTGCACGTTGCGCACGACTGCAATCTTGCCTGTAAATACTGCTTTGCCGGTGAGGGCGAGTACCACGGTGACAGAGGGCTTATGAGCTTTGAGGTTGGTAAGCGCGCCCTAGATTTTCTAATAGAAAACTCGGGCAGCCGTAAAAATTTAGAGGTTGACTTTTTCGGCGGCGAGCCGTCTCTTAACTTTGAAGTTGTAAAGCAGCTTGTTGAGTACGGAAGAAGCATTGAAAAAGAACATGGTAAAAACTTTCGTTTTACATATACTACAAACGGCATAATTTTAACAGAAGAAATAATGGATTTTTGCAACAAGGAGATGAGTAATGTTGTGCTCTCTCTCGACGGCAGAAAAGAGGTCAACGACCGTATGCGACAAAACAGAGGCGGTTGTGGCTCTTACGACGCCATTGTACCTAAGTTTCAAGAGTTTGTAAAGCTGCGCGGAAACAAGGATTATTATATGCGCGGCACCTATACTAGATATAATAAGGACTTTTGCGAGGATATTCTTCACATGGCAGATTTAGGCTTTACCGAGCTTTCCATTGA
>JAFXIJ010000016.1 GCA_017533175.1 Clostridia bacterium | reverse complement strand
TGAATTCGTCGCTGGATTTCCAAACGGATTGTCCCCGACTCTTGGTGCTTGCGGTGCTTTGATCATTGCAACACTTGATAATGCAAAGAAGAGTTTTGAAAATAAAGATTGAAGTTAAATTAAAACCCGTTTGAGTTCGAATCCTTATTGCAAAACTGCCGAAAATATCTTTTTCGTAGCCCCTGCCAGACAGCAAAGCACCTCACCTTTTGGTGGGGTGCTTTATTGTATAACGAAAACAAAGGAACCGCACCTTGTGTATGGTTCCTTTGCTTTTCTCATTACCACTATTTAACCCTCAAACTTATTTCTCCACCCGAGAGGGTGCGTGTTTTGCCGTCTTCAAGCTCTACAACAAGGCCTCCACTGTCATCTATCCCGACTGCAACAGCCGAGCAAGGAACACCTTTTTCAAAAAATACTATTTCCTTTCCTAAAACACAGGAGAGGATTCTATACTCTTCCAAAAAGTTGTTGTCATTATTATCCAGAAGCCTTAAAAGCCGATTTACAATATCGGCAACAAGCACATTTTTCAAGCCCTTTTTAAGCTCAACAGAGGCTGCGGTATCCTTAATAAAGTCGGGGAAAGACTTTATATCTGTATTTATACCTATACCTATAATATAACCTTTAATGCGGTTGCTCTTAGGCTCTCTTACAGCCTCGCAAAGTATGCCGCAAACCTTTTTGCCGTTAATAAATATGTCGTTCACCCATTTAATTTTACAGGGCGATGAGGTATTCTCATTTATAGCACGAGCGACTGCAACTGCTGTCGCGGCAGTAATTAGTGTGGGATTAAGCAATGGACTTTCTACGGCAAGAGTCATATAAATGCCGCAGTTTTGTTTTGAGAAAAAGCTTTTGCCCTGTCTTCCTTTGCCCTTGGTTTGCCCGTTCGCCGCCACCAAAAAAGGAAGTGATTTATTCTTTAAAACGAGTCTTTTGGCAAGAGTGTTTGTAGAGTCCACCGACCCATATACCCATACAGGAATTTGCCTTTCAATAATTTTTACAACATTCCTCTTGCTTAAACGCTCCCGCATTTTACCACCTCACATATCTTTACGCATATTATACAAACAAAGTCCCGACATTTCAAGTCGGGACATAAATTTATTTAAGTTAAAAGGCTATTCCCTGGAAGTCGGAATAAACATTTTAGCAACCTTACCCTTTCCTCTGTTTTTAACATAGAAAAAGCCTATTATGCTGAAAACAGCAGCTCCGATAAAATTGACAAACAAATCCTTCATTGTGTCAAAAAGACCAATATCTATATAGCCCGAAGCAGTATATTCACCGCCGTTAACCGAAAGCTCGGTAATTTGGTTTATATGAATTGTTTTGTTACCGCCGCTCGAATCAAAGGCAATACTTGCAATTTCTCCTAAAACCCTATCCTTTTGCATATCGGTTTTAAAAAAGTAATCCACAGCAAATTCAAAAAACTCCCAGAAAATTCCTATTGTCATAGAAAAACAAAAAGCAACAACCGAAACATAGATGGGTGAAAGCTCGAATTTAACATGTTTGCTTTTATTTAAAATATCAACAAGAGAAAATCCTACTGCGGCAAAAATAAATCCGTTTACTGTATGCATAAGTGTATCCCAATGCGGAACCTTAACATAATAATAACCGATTTCACCGAGTATTTCGGAGGCAAAAATAAATAAAAGTATTACTATTTCCAAGGCAGTGGGGAGCCTGAGATTAAGCTGTCTTTCGAAAAATGCGGGCAACAAAAACAGCACAAGAGAAAGCCCGCAAACAAAAGCAGACTCAAAGTCCCGTCTTACTAGGGCAACCAGCATAGAGGCAAGGACTAAGCCTCTAAGTATGACATAAACAATGAAGGTAGCCTTATTTTCTCGTATGTTGTTTTTTATATCTTTTATTACCTTTGTTTTACCCATATAAAACACCCCTGTATTTTGTATTTTAGCACCATTTTATTAAAATATTATTAACTAACTTGCCTTATAATATATATTTTGGTATAATTATTAGGCGAAGAATAAAAAAGGGGAGTGAAAGGATGCAAAGCACTTGTGCAAATTTAGAAGAAATTATGGAAAGCATAAAGCAGACAAATAAAAAACCGACACTTTTGCTTCATGTATGCTGTGCTCCTTGTTCAAGCTATGTTATAGAATATTTAAGTGACTTCTTTGACATTACCCTTTATTTTTACAATCCGAACATTACAAACCGAGATGAATATGTATTAAGATTATGCGAATTAAAACGCTTTATAACCGAAATGCCAAAAGCAAAGGGTATTTCTGTTATTGAAGGGGAATATAATGTCGAGGAATTTTTAAGGCTTACAAAAGCTTTTGCACAAGAAAAGGAGGGAGGAAACCGTTGTTTTATTTGTTATAAGCAACGACTTTTCTCCACTGCACAAAAGGCAAAGGAAATGGGCTTTGACTATTTTACAACAACCTTAACAGTAAGCCCGTATAAGAACGCTAAAAAACTTAACGAAATAGGTGCCGAGGCGGCAGAAATCTATAATACAAGCTACCTTTTTTCCAATTTTAAAAAGAAGAACGGATACAAACGCTCGATTGAGCTGTCAAAAGAATACAACCTTTACCGCCAAAACTTTTGCGGCTGCGTATATTCTAAGACAAGAATACTTGAAAAAAATGTAAAATAGTGATATAATAATGCGAATTAGCTTTTGCTTTTGTCAATTTGAAATAAAGCAGGTGAAAACAGTTATGAAGCGATTTTTTTCTGATATAAAAAAGTTCGGAAATTACATTATGTATGCTGCGCGTTCCGAACTTAAAGCTGAGGTTGCAGGCTCATTTTTAAGCTGGCTTTGGTGGTTTTTAGACCCGCTTCTTTATATGCTGGTTTATTCGTTTATTGCTTTACTCGTTTTTAAAACCGGAGAGCCTCATTTTTCGGTGTTTGTTTTTATAGGCCTTAATGTTTGGCACTTTTTCAGCAAAACAATTAAAATAAGCGTTAGATTGGTTGCTTTAAACAAAAACATTGTGACCAAGGTGTATATCCCAAAGCACATGTTTATTCTTTCAAAGATGTGCGTGCAGGCCTTTAAGATGTTCGTTTCCTTTGGACTAACTGCTGTCTTCTTAATTTGTGACGGTGTTTTCAAAGATTCCGTACATATTTCTTATAAAATTCTTTATGTAATACCGCTTTTTGCACTACTTTTTGTCATCACCTTTGCAGTAAGTCTATTCATTATGCATTTCGGCGTATTTATTGAAGACCTTAACAATGTAATTACCGTTGTGTTACAGCTTGGCTTTTATGCTTCGGGCATTTTCTATTCTATCGAAAACCGTCTTAAAGACGGGGCAGCCTGGGTAGCAAAAATTCTTACAAATGTTAATCCTGTCGCAATGATTATGGCAGACATGCGAAGCGTTATCATTGGTGGCGGTAATATTCATTTACTTTCGTTTGCCGTCTGGTCTGTCATAGCAGTTGTTGCAGCATACTTTGGTATAAAGCTTATTTACAAATTTGAAAACAGCTATGTTAAGATTATTTAAGGGGGTAGGTTTAAGTGTCAGAAACAGTCATTACTGTCAAAGATGTTAAGATACGATACAGATATCTTAAAAAAATCTCCCTTATTAAGGCTATGTTTTCTCTTAAAAAGTTTGCCAAAACCGAGTATTTTGAAGCGGTTAAAGGCATTTCATTTGAAATCAAAAAAGGTCAGATTCTCGGTGTTGTAGGTAAAAACGGAAGCGGAAAGTCAACATTGTTAAAGGCAATTGCGGGCATATTTTCGCCTGATGAAGGGGAGATAGACCTTCACGGCCACACCGTATCTCTTTTGTCCATTGGCGTGGGATTTCACTTAGCGCTTACCGGCAGAGAAAATGTTTACCTTTCGGGTATGCTTCTTGGCTTTGAAAGAGAAAAAATTGAAGATAAAATGGATGAAATCATTGAATTTTCAGAGCTTGGCGACTTTATCGACCGCCCTGTAAAGACCTATTCGAGCGGTATGTACTCAAAGCTTGCCTTTTCAATAACGGCCATTCTTGAAACCGAAATTATGCTCATTGATGAGGTGCTCTCAGTAGGTGATGCAAAGTTTAAGAAGAAAAGTTATGATAAAATGAAGAGTCTTATTGAGGATAAGGACCGTACAGTTATAATAGTTTCACACTCTATCGATACACTTGAAAGCCTTTGCGATAATATTCTTTGGATACACGATGGTGAAATGAAAATGATGGGTACTACCGAAGAGGTTCTGCCCGAATATATTAAATTTATGTCATAACATTTTTTTCTATGTTTAGCAGTACTCGCAAGAAACAAAAAAGCAAAGGGTTAAGGAGGCTCTTAACATAGCTTTCCCTGAAAAGAGCTCGTTTGAAAAGTAAAATAAAAAAAAGGCGCTGTCTCACTTGGTGGGACAGCACTTATTTTAGGAAAAAATTATTGAGTTTTCCTTTGCTTCTAACAAAGCCTTGAAAACATAATAATCATCAGGGGTGGTTATTTTTATGTTTTCACTCTTTCCAAGAACCGTAAACAGTGTCTTGCCATATAATCTCATTAGCGTGCAGGAGTCTGTAACATTTGTGTTTCCGTCCTTAATTGCCTGCTCGTGAACCTTTAAAATATCTGTAAGGTAGAAACTTTGGGGTGCTCTTGCAATTCTGGTGGAATCACGGTCGGTTGTAGAATCGATTTCATTTTCCTTGTTTATAATAACGATAGTTTCCTTTGCGGGAACACAGGTGATTGCAGAGCCGTGGAGCTTAACACCTTCAATGTTTGAGTCAATAAGCTCACTATCTATTATGGGGCGGACACCGTCGTGAATAAGCACGATATCCTCATCGCTTTTCGAAATTTCTTTTGCTGCCTTTAAGCCGTTATAAATTGAGGCTTGTCCGTTTTCGCCGCCCTCTATAACCATTTGGACCTTGGTTATGCCGAAGGTTTTAATTAGGCTTTTACAGTGCTCAATATAATTCTTGTGGCAGGAAACTACGATAGCATCAATATTTTTATTGTTTTGGAAGTGCTCCAAAGTAAATATTAGAATAGGCTTGCCGTGAACGCATAAAAATTGCTTTGGTGTGCCGTTTGTATTCATTCGGCTGCCAACACCGCCTGCAAAAATTACCGCTATATTCATATTGGCGCCCCCTTTTCTTATATAATATACAGCAATAATGGTTATTGGGTGTCGAAATAGTGATAATGAACACTATTTCGACAACAAATCTTTGATTTGTTACAAATTTTCAAAGAAAATTTGACAATGACCATTGAAATGAATATAGAGCAAAACTAAATTTAAAAAATTTAATTTTGCAAAAAGCCGATAAAATCGGCTTATCGAATCGCTTTTAAGCGTTTCGATATTCTATAATCATTATTATATCACAGGTTTTGTTTTTTTTCAATAAATATATTTTGGCTTTAAAAATCGGATAATAATTAAAACTAAAAAGTATTGACAAATATATGTATTTATGATAAAATTCTCTTTAAGTTGCGAAGGAGCAAGATATATATGATAAACCTCGTTATGACAAGCATAATTCTACTAGCTGTCACGGTCGTGCTACTAGATAGCAACGGTCAGTTTGGTTATGCCTTAGAACGTAAATAGGATTTATTGTAAATATCAAAAAATATTCGCATATAAATTGTATTTAAAAAGTCTATGGCTAACCTGTTTGCCATAGACTTGTTTTTTTGAAAGGATATGTAAAATGAAACTCACGGGAGCGCAAATTATTATTGAAACACTTATAGAGCAGGGGTGCGAAACGGCGTTTGGTTATCCTGGCGGAGCGGTGTTAAATATTTATGATGAGCTTTATAACAATCAGCATAGGATAAATCATATTATTTCTGCTCACGAGCAGGGCGCGGCTCACGCGGCGGACGGATATGCCAGAGCTACCGGAAAGGTTGGCGTTGTTATTGCTACATCGGGGCCGGGAGCGACAAATCTTGTTACAGGAATCGCTACTGCACAGCTTGACTCGATACCCTTGGTTGCCATTACGGGAAATGTTTCTACCGACCTTATAGGAAGAGACAGCTTTCAAGAGGTAGATATAATGGGAATTACCATTCCCGTAACAAAACATAACTACTTTGTAAAAAATGTAGAAGAGCTTGCCGACACAATTCGAGAAGCCTTTAAAATAGCAAAATCAGACCGACCGGGCCCCGTGCTTATCGATGTGCCCAAGGATGTTCAGCTTGCTTTGTGCGAGTATGAGGTAAAACCGATTGAAGAACCTTACCCCCTTGAACTCGCCGCAGAAGAAAACATAAAGGCAGCAGCCGAAATAATTTCAGAGGCAAGAAGGCCATATATATATTGTGGCGGCGGTGTAGTTGCCGCAGATGCCTCAAAAGAGGTTGTTTTGCTTTCCGAGAGAATAGATGCTCCTGTCGGTTGCAGTATGATGGGCTTATCTGCAATACCGCGGGGACACAAAAACTCGCTTGGCATGCAGGGAATGCACGGCACATTTGCCGCATCAAGAGCTATGGCGGAAGCAGATGTAATTATAGCTTTGGGAGTACGCTTTTCGGATAGAGCAACAGGAAACAAGAAGAAATTTGCATCGGGTGCAAGGATAATACATATTGATATAGAAGCGGCAGAAATAGGAAAGAACATTCCCGTGCATCTCGGTATAATTGCCGATGTCAAGGATGCGGTAAAAAGAATACTTGATATTCTTCCGGGAAGGAAGCATGAGGAATGGCAATCTAAGGTTGAGGAGTTTAAAAAGCGTTCAGAGAACACGAATTTCAACCCTGGTGCCATGAGACCTTATCAAATAATAGACTGCGTAGGAAAATATACCGATTATGATACGGTTATCGCAACCGATGTAGGTCAGCATCAGATGTGGACAGCACAGCGCTATGACTTTAAAAAACCACGCACCTTAATTACTTCGGGAGGCCTTGGCACAATGGGCTTTGGACTAGGTGCTGCTATCGGCGCCGCAATAGGCACAGGCAAAAAAACCGTGCTGTTTACGGGGGACGGAAGCTTTGGAATGAACCTGAATGAGCTTGCTACGGCGGTCTCCTTTGACGTTCCTGTAATTGTGGTTATTATGAATAACGGAGTGCTTGGAATGGTTCGCCAATGGCAGACACTCTTCTATCAAAAGCACTATTCCAACACAACACTTAAAAGACAGACAAACTTCAAACTGTTGGCAGAGGCATTTGGGGCAAATGGCTACACTTGTTCAACAATGGAAGAGTTTGAAAATGCGTTCAGCGAGGCGTTCAAGAAAGGAAAACCCGCCGTAATCGACTGCAAAATAGATATGGATGAGATGGTACTTCCTATGACACCTCCCGGCGGAACAATCGACCAGATAATCATTAAGAAAAAGGATATCAAGTTTTAAGGAGGGAACAAGGTGAAGCAGTTTGTAATTTCAATTCGAGTATCAAATAAATTTGGAGTACTTTCCCGTGTTGCCTCAATGTTCTCCCGCCGAGGCTTCAATATCGACAGCCTTACGGTTAGCGCAACCGAGAGTGACGGTGTTTCGAGAATGACCATTACCGCAACGGGTGATGAATATGCAAAAAAGCAGATAATTCTTCAACTCAACCGTCTTCATGAGGTGCTGGAAATAAGTGAGATGGCATACGAAACCACACTTATCCGTGAGCTCTTACTTATAAAGATTAAAAACGAGGGTGAACATCATCAGGAAATAATGGATGCCGTAAACATTTTTAAGGCAAACATTATAGACTATGCTCCAAACTCGTTTTGCATAGAGGTAACAGGCGAGTCAACCAAGCTTGATACCTTTATAAGCATTGTGAAACCGTACGGTATTATAGAAATGTGCCGTACAGGTGTGGTTGCGTTAGAACGTGGCTCATCATGTCTTAGAGAAATGGATATGGGCTACCTTAAAGTTTATAAGAAATAAAAACATAAATAAAAGGAGATAAAAAAATGTCAAATCAAAGAATGTTTTATGAATCAGATTGTAACCTTGCACTTTTAGAAGGCAAGACGGTAGCTATTATCGGCTACGGCTCACAGGGTCACGCTCACGCCAAGAATCTTCGTGATTCGGGCGTAAAGGTTATTATAGGTCTTTACGAGGGCTCTAAGAGTGCTATTAAGGCTAAGGAAGACGGCTTTGAGGTATATAACACCGCAGAAGCTACCAAAAAGGCTGACATCGTTATGATTCTTATTAACGATGAGTATCAGGCAAAGGTTTATAAGAATGAGATTGCTCCTAACCTTAAACCCGGAATGACAATCGCATTTGCACACGGCTTTAACATTCACTTCCAGCAGATAGTAGTTCGACCTGACTGCAACGTAATTATGGTTGCTCCCAAGGGCCCCGGACATACAGTAAGAAGTGAGTATCAGGTTGGTAAGGGAGTACCCTGCTTGGTAGCCGTTCATCAGGATGCTACCGGTAATGCCCTTGAAATAGGCTTAGCTTACGCTCTCGGAATCGGCGGCGCCCGTGCAGGCGTGCTTGAAACAACCTTCCGTACCGAAACCGAAACCGACCTTTTCGGCGAGCAGGCTGTTCTTTGCGGTGGTGTTTGCGCTCTTATGCAGGCAGGCTTTGAAACTCTTGTTGAGGCAGGATATGACCCCAGAAATGCATATTTTGAGTGTATCCATGAGATGAAACTTATCGTTGACCTTATTTATCAGTCAGGCTTTGCAGGAATGCGCTATTCCATTTCAAATACTGCTGAATACGGCGACTACATAACAGGTCCTAAGATTATCACAGAGGAAACCAAGGCTTCCATGCGTAAGATTTTAAAGGATATTCAGGACGGTTCTTTTGCTAAGGAGTTCTTGCTTGATATGTCCGAGGCAGGAGGACACGCTCACTTTAAGGCAATGAGAAAGCTAGCTGCTGAGCATTGCTCTGAAACAGTAGGTGAAGAGGTTCGTAAGCTCTACACCTGGAACGATGAGGAAAAGTTCATCAATAACTAATATTAATTTTGCGCGGGGAGGGGAAACTCTCCCCGCAAAAGAGAAATTTAACGGAGATATAAAACCTTTATGTTTGCTTTAAATTTCTCTAATTTTGGGAGGATAGATTATGAAAAGCGATATTATGAAAAAAGGACCTCAAAGAGCACCCCAACGCTCTCTCCTTAAAGCCGCAGGCTATTCGGATAACGAAATAAAAAAACCTCTTATAGGAGTGGTAAATTCCTTTAACGAGATAGTACCCGGTCATGTTCATTTACAGCGTATTTCCCGTGCAGTTAAGGACGGAATTTTGGCGGCAGGCGGAACACCTATGGAATTTAACACAATAGGTGTGTGCGACGGACTCGCAATGGGACACGAGGGTATGAAATACTCACTTGTAACAAGAGAAATTATTGCAGACAGCGTTGAGTGTATGGCAAAAGCGCACGCGCTTGACGGACTTGTTTTTATACCTAACTGCGACAAGATAGTACCGGGTATGCTTATGGCGGCATGCCGTATAAATATTCCTTCCATTTTTGTTTCGGGAGGACCTATGCTGTCTAATTGTGATATGAACGGCAGAGCAATGGACCTTAACAGCGTTTTTGAGGCGGTAGGAGCCTTTATGAACAACCAAATTGACAAGGACGGCCTTGACTATGTCGAGGATAATGCCTGTCCCGGTTGTGGCTCATGCTCGGGTATGTTTACCGCAAACTCTATGAACTGTCTTTGCGAGGCACTTGGTATTGCGCTTAGCGGAAACGGTACAATACCCGCAGTTCACGGTGCTCGTCAGCGCTTGGCAAAGGCGGCTGGAGAACAGATTATGGAGCTTGTTAAAAAGGATATAAAGCCGCTTGATATAGTTACCGAAAAAGCGCTTAGAAATGCTCTTACTGTTGATATGGCACTCGGCTGTTCAACCAATTCAGCCTTGCATCTTGCTGCTGTTGCACACGAAGCTCATATAGATTTTAATCTTCGTATGATAAATGAAATAAGTGAAAAAACACCTAATCTCTGCCATTTGGCACCTGCGGGACATCATCATATGCAGGACCTTGAAGCCGCAGGCGGAGTATATGCAGTTATGGGCGAGCTTGAAGCCGCAGGCTTCTTAGAAACCGACGCCTTAACCGTTACGGGAAAAACTGACGGCGAAAACATCAAGGGGAAAAGGTCTAAGAATACCGATGTCGCAAAGACGGTGTCCGAGCCTTATTCTAAAACCGGCGGACTTGCGGTGCTTTACGGTTCTCTTGCTCCGAATGGTGCCATTGTTAAGCGCAGTGCCGTGGCAAAGGAAATGCTTACACATACGGGACCTGCAAGAGTTTTCGATAGTGAAGAGGAAGCAATCAAGGTAATCTATGACGGAAAAATAAATCCCGGCGATGTTGTGGTTATCCGTTATGAAGGTCCCGCAGGCGGACCTGGAATGAGGGAAATGCTTTCACCCACCTCGGCAATTGCAGGAATGGGACTTGATAAAGAGGTAGCACTTATTACCGACGGCCGATTTTCAGGTGCAACCCGTGGTGCCGCTATCGGTCATACATCACCCGAAGCGGTAGACGGCGGACCGATTGCTTATGTAAGAGAGGGCGACCTTATCACCATAGATATTCCTAACTATACAATAAATTTGAATGTTTCGGATGAGGAAATGGCAAAACGCAGAGCTGAAACAACCTTAAAAGTAAAAACAGGTCTAGAAGGCTACTTAAAGAAATATTCAAAGCTGGTAAGCTCTGCTGACAAGGGCGCAATAATAGATTTTGACTAGGAGCTAACACAATGGGAAGAATTAAGATTTTCGATACAACACTCAGAGACGGAGAGCAGTCACCTGGTTGCAGTATGAATCTTGCTGAAAAATTGCAGGTAGCAACCCAACTTGAAAAACTGGGAGTAGATGTAATAGAAGCCGGCTTTGCGATTTCCTCTCCCGGAGATTTCGAATCGGTTAAAAGCATAGCAGAGCTTGTAAAGAATTGCACAGTGGCATCCCTTTCTCGTGCCTTGGAAAAGGACATCGATGCGGCTTGGGAAGCGGTGAAAAATGCAGCAGACCCCAGAATCCATACATTTATAGCAACCTCGCCCGTACATATGGAATATAAACTTAAAATGACGCCCGAACAGGTTATTGAGCGTACTGCGGCAATGGTTAAATACGCTGCTAAATACACATCAAATGTTGAGTTTTCTTGCGAGGATGCAATGCGCTCTGACCCTGATTTCTTGGTTAGAGTTTGCGATACCGCTATTAAAAACGGTGCAAAGGTGCTCAATATTCCCGACACCGTAGGCTACACAACCCCTAACGAGATGCGTGAAATGATAGAGTATCTTATAAAAAATGTGCCCAACAGCGATAAGGCTGAATTCTCGGTACATTGTCATAACGATTTAGGTATGGCAGTTGCAAACTCACTTGGCGGTGTGCTTGGCGGTGCGTTGCAAATAGAATGTACCGTAAACGGACTTGGCGAGCGTGCAGGTAACACCTCGCTTGAAGAGGTCGTTATGGCGATGAATACGCGTCCCGACCTTTACGGAGAGCTTCCGAGAATTGATACAAAGCAGATTTACAGAACAAGTAAGCTTGTTTACAATATTATAGGACAGAGTGCGCCTCACAATAAGCCTATTGTCGGCGCAAACGCCTTTGCACACGAGTCGGGCATCCATCAGCACGGCGTTCTTGCAAACAAGTCAACCTATGAAATAATGACTCCTGAATCTGTCGGTGTACAAACAAACCAAATGGTGCTCGGCAAGCATTCGGGTAAGCACGCTTTTTCTGAACACTTAAAGCAGTTGGGATACGACTTAACCGATGACCAGATTGTCGAGGCATTCGGAAGATTTAAAGACCTTTGCGACAAGAAAAAGACGGTTACAGACGGAGATATTGAGGCACTTGTTTCAAATACCGCAACAGTAGAGGAAAAATACAAGCTCGTCTTCTTTGATGTTAAGACAATGGGTAAAATGGGCGTAGGCTCAACAATTTGTCTTAAAAAGGACAACGAGTTTATAGAGCAGACAAGTCTTGGCGACGGTTCTATTGACTCGCTTTATGCGGCTATTGATAAAATTGTTCAGCCGCCCGAACACGTGCTTGATAAATTCAAGATAAATGCCGTTTCGGAAGGACAGGACACGCTGGGTGAGGTTACCTTAAAGCTTCAAAGCAACGGCAAAAGCTACAGCGGAAGAGGACTTTCAACAGATATTATTGAGGCAGGTATAATGGCTTACCTTAATGCAATTAATAAACTTATGCAGTAAAGGAGATATACCATGGGAATGACAATGACCCAGAAGGTTTTGGCTGCCCACGCCGGTAAGGACAGGGTAGAGGCAGGAGAATTAATACTTGTAAATCTTGATTTGGTGCTTGGAAACGATATTACCTCACCTGTTGCTATTGCGGAATTTAACAAGCTTAACACAGATAGGGTTTTTGATAACAAAAAGGTCACAATGGTAATGGACCATTTTGCACCGAATAAAGATATAAAGGCAGCAGAGCAATGCAAAATGTGCAGAAGCTTTTGCTCTGAGCAGGCAATAGAAAACTTTTATGATGTAGGACAAATGGGCATAGAGCACGCACTTCTTCCCGAAAAGGGACTTGTTGTTTCGGGAGATGTAGTTATAGGTGCTGACTCTCATACTTGTACCTATGGCGCGCTGGGTGCTTTTTCAACCGGCGTAGGCTCTACCGATATGGCCTGCGGAATGGCAACAGGTAAGGCTTGGTTTAAGGTTCCTTCTGCCATTAAGTTTATTCTTAAAGGTAAACTTAAAAAGTATGTTTCGGGTAAGGATGTAATACTTCACATCATCGGCAAGATAGGTGTTGACGGCGCATTATATCGCTCGATGGAATTCACAGGAGAGGGACTTTCCAGTCTTTCTATGGATGACAGACTCTGCATGGCAAATATGGCCATTGAAGCCGGAGCAAAGAATGGTATTTTTGAGGTTGATGAGAAAACACTCGAATATGTAGCTGAGCACTCAAACCGTAAGCCCACCGTATACAAAGCGGATGAGGATGCCGTTTACGATGAGGAATATGTGATTGATTTAAGCGAGATAGAATCTACCGTTTCTTATCCCCATCTTCCCGAAAACACCCATTTGGCAAAGGATTCGGGCGATATTAAAATCGACCAAGTAGTAATCGGCTCCTGCACCAACGGAAGACTTGAAGATATGATAGCCGCAGCCGAAATAATGAAGGGCAAAAAGGTTGCTCCGAATGTTCGCTGCATAGTAATTCCCGCGACCCAAAAGGTCTATTTACAGGCTATGGAAATGGGACTTTTAAAGATATTCATTGAAGCGGGTGCAGCGGTTTCAACACCAACCTGCGGTCCGTGTCTTGGCGGACATATGGGAATTTTGGCAGCGGGTGAGCGTGCCGTTGCCACTACTAATCGTAACTTTGTAGGAAGAATGGGACATACCGAGTCGGAAATTTACTTAGCCTCACCCGAGGTTGCGGCAGCAAGCGCCATTACAGGCAGAATAACCGAGCCGAAGGAGGTAATGGGAGAATGAAATTTACAGGAAACGCAATAAAATACGGCGACAATGTCGATACCGATGTAATTATTCCCGCACGCTATCTTAATACGATAGATAAAAAAGAACTGGCTTCGCATTGTATGGAGGATATTGATAAGACCTTTGTAAATCGCGTAAAGACAGGCGATATTATGGTTGCAGGCAACAACTTTGGCTGTGGTTCTTCGCGTGAGCACGCACCGATAGCAATTAAGGAAAGCGGAATTTCCCTGGTTATTGCCAACAGCTTTGCAAGGATATTTTACAGGAATTCAATTAATATCGGACTTGCTATATTAGAATGCCCAATGGCAGTAGAAGGAATCAGCGAAGGGGATATAGTTGAGGCGGACCTCGATAACGGTGTTATTTACAACCGCACCACAGGGGCAGAGTTTGTTACAAAGCCTTTTCCTGAGTTTGTTCAAAACATTATTACGGCGGGCGGACTTGTAGAATCAATAAAAAAAGGTATTATTAAATAGGGAAGTGCAATACTATGAATTACAATATAGCTCTTTTAAAGGGTGACGGAATAGGCCCTGAAATAGTTGCAAGCGCTGTAAAGGTGCTTGACAAAATAGGCGAAAAGTATGGGCACACCTTTAACTTTACAGATTATCTTATTGGCGGTATAGCCATAGATACTAAGGGCGAGGGACTACCTAAGGAAACCGTAGAGGGCTGCTTGGCAGCAGATAGCGTAATTCTCGGAGCGGTTGGCGGACCTAAATGGGACACCCTGCCGGGAGATAAAAGACCTGAAAAGGCTCTGCTCGGAATACGCTCAGCCTTGGGACTTTTCACTAATTTGCGCCCTGCAAAGCTTTATCCCGCTTTAAAGGATGCTTCTCCGCTTAGAACCGATATCGTCGAAAAAGGCTTCGATATTATGATGGTAAGAGAACTAACCGGCGGAATTTATTTTGGAGAGCGCGGCAGAAGACAGGGCAAATACGGCGAGGAAGCATACGATACCGAGGCGTACAGCGTAATGGAAATTGAGCGTATTGCACGTGTAGCCTTTGAAACTGCGATGAAAAGAAGCAAGAGAGTAATCAGCGTTGATAAGGCAAACGTACTTGAATCCTCACGCCTTTGGAGAGAAACAGTACACCGCATCGCAAAGGACTACCCCGAGGTAGAGTGTACCGATATGCTGGTAGATAATACTGCTATGCAAATTGTTCGTAATCCTGCTCAGTTTGATGTAGTTGTAACCTCGAATATGTTTGGCGATATTCTGTCGGACGAGGCGTCACAAATCACAGGCTCTATCGGTATGCTGGCATCGGCTTCCTTGGGGGACAATACAAGAGGACTTTATGAGCCTATTCACGGCTCAGCACCGGATATTGCAGGACAGAACAAGGCAAATCCGATTGCAACAATTCTTTCTGCGGCAATGATGTTACGCTACTCCTTCTCGCTGACAGAAGAAGCAGACTGTATTGAAGAGGCTGTAAACAAGGTTTTAGAAAAGGGGTACAGAACAGCTGACCTTTGCGGTGACAGCGGAGCAACACCGCTTTCTTGTACCGAAATTACAGAAAGAATTCTTGAAGAAATATAAGCAAACACGAATAGTCCGAACCTGCCTAAAACGGCATAATTTCGGTGCTTTTCGGTTTGTCTTTGTCCGCAAGCGACGGCTTTGCGGACTCATTCGCACCAAAAATACCTCTAAATTCTGCTCGTTTTAGGTCGCAGAATTTTTAAGAGCAGTATTTTTGACTGTGCGAGGCATAAAACGCAGTTAATCCTTTCGGATTAACGAGTATTTTAACAAAAGCATAGGCGAAAATCCTGCCTTAAAAATCAGGCTCGGATTATTCGTGTTTGCTTAAAATTGGAGATGTTTTAAAATATGTTAGATATTAAAGTAACAAAAACCGAAACTCCTAAACAAAAACCCAAAAAGGGTGAGCCTCTCGGATTTGGTAAAATTTTTACCGACCATATGTTTATTATGGATTATACTAACGGTAAGGGCTGGCACGATGCAAGAATTGAGCCGTTCCACAATCTTTCACTTTCACCTGCGGCTATGGTTTTCCATTACGGACAGGAAATGTTTGAGGGACTAAAAGCTTATGTAGGTAAGGACGGCGGAATTTACACCTTCCGTCCCGATATGAATGCAAAGCGCACCAACAATACAAATAAACGCCTTTGCATCCCTGAGCTTCCCGAGGAGTATTTTATCGAGGCCATAAAAGCTCTTGTAACGGTTGAAAAGGACTGGGTTCCTGCGGATGAGGGCACCTCCCTTTACATTAGACCTTTTATAATTGCTACCGATGAATATCTTGGTGTTAAGCCGTCGGACACCTATAAGTTTATGGTAATTTTATCCCCCTCGGGCGCATATTACGAAAGCGGAATTAATCCTGTCGGCATCTGGATTGAGGATGAGTATGTCCGCGCTGTAAAGGGCGGAATGGGATTTGCAAAAACAGGCGGAAACTATGCTTGCTCGCTTGCAGGTCAGGTAAAGGCTCACGATGACGGATACTCTCAGGTGCTGTGGCTTGACGGTGTTGAGCGCAAATATATTGAAGAGGTAGGCGCTATGAACATCTTCTTCAAAATCAATGGAAAAATTGTTACTCCCGAGCTTTCGGGCTCAATCCTACCCGGTGTCACACGCGATTCTGTAATTACCCTTTGTAAATCCTGGGGTATGGAGGTTGAGGAGCGTAAGATATCTATTGACGAGGTTGCAAAGGCATATAAGGAAGGTAAGCTCGAAGAGGTTTTCGGAACAGGAACAGCAGCGGTTATTTCACCCGTAGGCAAACTTCGCTGGCAGGATGATGTAATGGTTATTAACGATAATAAAATAGGCGAAATAAGCCAAAAAATCTATGATACCGTTACTGGAATTCAGTTAGGCAAAAAGGAAGATATCTTCGGTTGGAGATATAAAATTTCAGATTAAAAAAGTTAAAAAACAGTGTGATTACAAACCTTAAACTGTGAATCACACTGTTTTTTTATCTAAAAATAAATACTTTTTTATCTGTTTTTAAATAGTTACAAAACTGTTATATTTATTACAATACTGTTACTTGATTTTCCATATTTTGCTATATATTATGAGGTTAGAAAAGCCAAATAAAAAAAGAGGTGGCATAATGCGTAAAGTTATATTGATACTGTTAGCGGTTGTTGTTATTTTAACCTTTTGTTCCTGTGATATACTACAAATCATTACATCATCAAATGTGACTGCAAACTCTGATATAGTATTATCGGACGACACAGTAACAACGGTTGAAATATCTTCTGAGGAACAGAATTCTTCCCAAAAAAATCCTTCTAAGGAAATTAATACCTCTAAGAAAAATAATCCATCTAAGGAAAATAATCCATCTAAGGAAAATAATCCATCTAAGGAAAATAATCCCTCCAAGACAAGCAATACTTCCTCAAAGAAAACGCACTTCACCACTCCAAATAACAGCAAATTATCTGAATCATCTAAAACGAACACAACACAGGCAGATAAAACAGAATATCCAACTACCGATTTTTATGAGTTTAATTGTCGCAGCATTGATGATAATCAATGGCAAACCATAAAAGTGGTAAACAATAGGTTGCCTATTACAGTACAGATAAATGTTCCTTTTGATTGGACTTTCTCAAAAGCAAGTGACACAGCATTTAATATTATGCGACAAGGTAGAAAAATAGGGGTTATGACAACAGGCGAGGTTGATGAGCCCAAGGGAGTTCTATCTGTTGCAAAAAAGGAACTGGGCGTCATTCAGCTAAATCAGCATATCAATTGGTATAAGCAAAATGGCAAGGAACAGTTTTACAGGTTTTATCAGTTTGAGTTTTCAAAAGGAGATGATATTTTTACTTTAAATTTCAATATAGAATACACCGAAATAGATGATTATGCTGAATATGATTTCAAAGAAAATATACGCATAATACCTCAAAATGTCGGCGCAAAGTTACCTAGCAACACCAACGGTTCTAGAAAAATATTAGTAATAGGCAATAGCTTTGTTAACACCTCTCAGATAGGAGCATTTCTAAGTGATATGATGCAATCCACATATAATGGCTATGAGGTAGAAGCGGTTTCGGTGGGAATGGCAACGGTTGACACATTTATTGATGATATATACTTATATGATTTGTGTACCAGCGGAGAATATAGCTATGTATTTATGTGCGGCTTTTACTCTATGAATACGGTTAACAGTTTTGGCTTAATAAAGGATGGTTGCGATAATACAAATACACAGCTTGTTATTTTCCCCGCACATAATGAGAATCAGCAGGCAATAGATGCTGCTGTGTCAAGTTATGATGAAGCTGGGTTTATAGATTGGAAAGGCGAAATAGATGAGCTTATTAGAGCAGGAGTAGATTATTATGACTTTTGCTATGATGATGCACATCAACATAGCACAGCTCTTGCTGGGTATGTTGGCGCACATATGATTTACAAAGGACTTATGAATAAAGTACCGCCGGAAACTTCCTATTGGGCACCGTTGCAGTATGAGTATATCGAAGAAAAGCTTGGAAACTATTGCAAAGAGGGCTTGCCAACACTTCCCGGTGAGACATTAGAAATAAGATAGTGAGTCTTAACAAAATAAAATACAGATAAGAAAAACCCGATTTATTGATATGCACCTCCAAAAGTTAGAAACTTTTGGAGGTGCATATCATTGTCGTAGACAAATGTGGGTTCTTTTCTGGCGCCGGTGGCTTAGGGTCGACCGTCTGCTTCGGCTTTGCCTTGCATACTTATGGCTTGTCGACCGTTGCTTCGCAACAGTACCCGACTTCACCGCTCTGATTAAAAAACAGTACCCCGTACTGTTTTTCTTAACATCAGACCCTCTCGGGTTCGACCCCACAAACAAAAATAGAGAGGAAACACGACCCAAAGGTCATATTTCCTCTCTATTGGTGCCGGTGGCGGGGGTCGAACCCGCACGGTATCGCTACCAACGGATTTTGAGTCCGCCTCGTCTGCCAATTCCAACACACCGGCAAGCAAAATAAAATGTATGGGCATTTAGCCACCGTGCATAATTATGCAATATTTATTTTGGTTTGTCAAGTGTTTTTTGTTGTTTGTACTGCACTATTTTTAGCCGCAGAGCCTCTTATTTCCAAAACAAGAAATATTAATGATAAAAACACTAAAATACCAGACGCAGCAACAAGCAAAGTCAATAAATCTGATGAAAAACTGTATATAAAGCTATGCAAAGATTTTTGGGTAATGCCTATCTTACTTAATTCATCGGTCAAAAGCAAATAAGATGGGATAGCTCCCAAGATTAAGCCTCCGCTAGAAAGTGTTAAAAACATATATTTACAAAAATCTTTATTATTGCAAAGCTTAAATAATAGTATAAATACCGCAAGAATTATTATAAAAAGAACAATAATAGCTATTAGCACAATTTTCTCCATTTTAGAGAAATTGTTAAAAACAAACTGAAACACTGTCGGATTTAAATATTCAAGATAGGTAGTAGTACACTCGTTAATAAATTGGGTTACAGCCTTAGATGAAACTGTGTCAGCTAAGGCTAAATGTTCGCTCACATACTCATCAACATATCCTTTAAATTTAGCTTTTATAGCATCGACATCTACCTTAAATTGCTTACCCTTAATGACAGATGTCAGCTTCAAGGTCAAAAGATTCTCAAATTCATTTAGTTCCGCTTCATTAAGCTTTTCATCAAAAAAGTCATGAGGGAGTCCCGCCGGAATTGAAAGGTCGTTTAAATCCTCTGTCATTTCTTTCACTGCAAAACTGCCGTAATTAGAGCTTTTTATATTTTTCACCGCGAATTTGGGGGTAAGCGCAAAACAAACCACCACACAAGCCGCAAGCAGAGCTATAAGCAAGCACTGTATAAAAGATATTGAGGCAGATAGCAAATTACGCAAAAGGGAAGAGTCTTTAATGGATACATCAGCCTTTTTGTTCAACAGTCAGCACCTCTTATTCGTGGAAATTAATATACGGCCCCGAAACGAGCTTAGTGTTTACAAAATACCTTTTATTTGTAAGACCTAAGGTGTCAAAGGGATAACAGGTGTAAAGCACCAGATTTTCATAATCTGCTGACAAATCAAATGCCGTAGAATCGTTTTTGTCAAGAGCACGCAGTTTTACAACCTCATATTTGTAGTGACCGTAGTTTGTTCTTACCTCAATTATATCACCTATTTCAAGGTGCTTTAAACAATTAAAATAGGTGTTGTTATGAGCGGAAACAAGAATAGTACTTTTTTCTCCGGGGAAGTGACTGCCCATATAATGTCCAGCGCCACGACGCAAAATGGGGTTGGTATCCCCGAAATATAGAGGAATATCATATATATCACTCTCGTGGGTAATAAGTATCTTACCGTACCTAGTGCCCTCGGTTGGATAGACAATTTCACTCGACGGAACATAGGAATCGTATCCAATGAAGAGCTTTTCCTCGTAAATATCCTTATAAATTTCTTCCGCTTGCCCTAGGTTTAAATCGTTTGATAAAGCGTCCCAAGCGCTTATACCAAAATTAATAAAGGGTGAGAAGGCAAGATAAAGAAACAAATATCCTAAAAGTAAAAAAGCAAGCGGTAAAAAAAGATGTACCGCAAGCTTTCTTAAAAACCTTGTTACCATTAATTATTTAACAAAGAGACCCTTTTTTCTTGCAACAACAAAAGATGCAGCAAGAAAAAGCACAACAACAGCGGCAATAGCGGCAACACCTGTGTAATCAAGCTGTGCGCCTGTAGTCTTAATGATAGGAGCATCACTAAACACGGTTTCACCTTCTGCATTTGTAACAATTACAAGCGCACCGTCATAAACAAGAACACCACCTACTGCTGCGGCAGCCTGCTTGCCGAGGGCAAGGATTTCAGCCTTGTCCTCATAAGGAAGAACTTTAAGGTCAGAGGTCTTGGTAAGCTTGGAAGCTTTGAGTATTTTAATAGTTTCCTCAACGCAAGCGATAATTTCATCAGCCTGAGCCTTTGTAGCATCAATAGTTTTAAGGAAATTCTCTGCCTGAGTCACATAATTCTTGGGAACGATAAACTTTTTACCGTTGATTTCTGCCTTCTGAGAAAGGCAGTCAATAATTCTTTGCTCATCATCATTGATGGCGGCAGCGCTTGCAGTAATGCTCATTGGAATTAAAATAAGCATTAATGAAAGTAAAACAGCAATAATCCTCTTCATATCAAAACCTCATTTTTTATTTTTTATTCAAAGAAAGAACAATGCATTTATAAGTAAATTAATTATAATGCGTAAAATAGAAAAAGTAAAGCATTTTTTAATAATTTAGGAAAATTTTTATCGGTATAATACGACAATTTCTTCTTGAACCAAAAGCAATCTTATGTTATTATAAATTATATATTGTTATAATATTTTGAACTTGGAGAAATTATGTCTTTAATACAAACGGATGAAAATATAATTGCACAAATGGATAGCTATATGCAACGCGTGAGCGAGCTTGCACCGCAAATATATAAACGTAGGCCTGTTGCTTGTGTTAATACCTTCGGCTGTCAGCAGAATGTTTCGGATAGTGAAAAAATAAAGGGTATGCTTAAAAAGATGGGCTACACCTTTACAGATGAGCCGATCGATGCCGATTTTGTTCTTTTTAACACCTGCGCAGTACGAGGACACGCCGAGGAGAGAGTGTTTGGTAATATAGGCACAACAAAGCAGCTTAAAAGGGAACGAAAAGAAACGGTTGTTGCGGTTTGCGGATGCATGGCACAGCAAGAGCATATATGCGACAGGATAAGGAAAAGCTATCCGTATGTCGATTTGGTCTTTGGTACACACGTTACCCACAGATTGCCCGAGTTTCTTTATAAAAGGCTTACGGGAAGCGGCAGAATATTTGAGATTTCAAATGATAACAATGAAATTATAGAGGGGATGCCCTTATCGCGAGACGGCAAAATAAAGGGCTGGCTTCCGATAATGTACGGCTGCGACAATTTTTGCACCTACTGTATAGTGCCCTATGTCAGAGGAAGGGAGCGTTCAAGAGCAAGTGCAGACATTATCGCTGAGGCAAAGCAGATGATAGCTGATGGCTTTAAGGAAATAATGCTTTTAGGTCAGAACGTAAACTCCTACGGAAAGGGACTTGATGAGGATATTAATTTCTCAAAGCTTTTACGCAAAATAAATGCGCTCCCCGGAGATTTTCGCATCAGGTTTATGACATCACATCCTAAGGATTGCACAAGGGAGCTTATTGATACCGTGGCTGAGTGTGAAAAGGTTGAAAGGCATTTGCACCTGCCATTTCAATCGGGAAGCAACCGAATATTAAAGCAGATGAACCGTCGATACACAAGAGAGGATTATTTAGAGCTTATAAGCTATGCTAAAAAGCGCATACCTGAGGTGTCCTTTACAAGCGATGTTATAGTCGGATTTCCGGGTGAAACCTATGAGGACTTTCTTGAAACATTAGACCTTGTAAAGCAGGTAGGCTTCGCTTCACTTTTCACATTTATCTATTCTAAGCGAAACGGCACTCCCGCCGCACAAATGCCCGACCCTATATCAAGAGAAGAAAAGGGCAAATGGTTCAGCGAGCTGCTTAAAGTACAAGAGCAAATCTCACGGGCTAAAAATGCCGATTTGGTTGGCAGAGAGTTTACGGTTTTATGTGACTCGACAGCGGGAGAGGGAAGATTGTCGGGCAAAACCCTATCCTTTGCGGAGATTGAATTTGAGGGAAATGAAAATCTTATCGGCAAATTTTTAAAGGTCAGAATAGATAAATTTACAAATCTGCTCCAAGGCAGTGTAATTGAATGAGAGGAAATGAAAGATGGATATAATCGAACTTACAAGAAAACTCGGCGCTGAAATACAAAAGCAAGATGCTTATAAGAACTTTTTTAATGCAAAGGCTGCGGCTGAAAACGATTCCGAATTACAAAGTAAAATAAGTGAGTTTAATCTTCTTAAAATGCAGCTCGATACAGGGCGCCAAAAGGAAACTCCTGATGAGGACAAGCTGGGCGAACTTAATCAAAAAATTGTTGAGCTCTATAACGAAATCTCGGGTGGGGAGAAAATGAAGGCTTTTTCTGCTGCTATGAACGAGTACAAGGAATTGACAGACAAAATCATGAACATTCTTCTAATGTGCCAAAACGGAGAGGACCCCGAAACCTGTGAGCCTAAATCCTCCTGTACGGGAAATTGCTCTTCCTGTGGTGGCTGCAACTAATATTTTTTTAAAAAGGAAGTTTTAAAATGGCAGAACTTTCTCCTATGATGCGTCAATATATGGAGATTAAAGAACGGAATAAAGACAGCATTTTGTTTTTCCGTTTGGGCGATTTCTATGAAATGTTTTTCGATGACGCTGAAATTGCATCTGAGGAACTTGATATTACACTAACAGGCAGAGACTGCGGACTCAAAGAGCGTGCCCCTATGTGCGGCGTGCCCTTTCACAGCTGCGAGTCTTATATAGCACGGCTTGTAGATAAGGGCTACAAGGTAGCTATTTGCGAGCAGGTCGAAGACCCCTCCACAGCTAAGGGCATAGTCAAAAGAGAGGTAGTAAGAATTATTACCCCCGGAACCGTAATTGAGGAGAGTATGCTCGAAGAGGGCAAGAATAACTATCTTGCTTCTGCGGTGTTTTACGATAACTCTGCGGCACTCTGCTTTGCCGATGTTTCTACCGGCAAGGCGTTTGTAACCGACATAATAGGCGAAAATGTGGAAAATCGCGTCATCAATGAGATTGCTCGTTTTAATCCGGCCGAATTGCTTACCTCTAAGCAGATTGAATTAAAAACACAGTTAAGCGTATTTTTACAAACGCATACCGACTGTATGCTTACTGTAAAGGATAAGACCTACTTTGAACCTCAAAAGAATGAGGAAATAGTTAAAACTCATTTTAGGGTTGTGAGCCCCGAAAATTTAGGTATAAAGGCAGGCTCTGCTGCCTCAAATGCCTTAGGTGCTTTGCTTAATTATATATTTGAAACAGGATGTAATAGGAACACAACAATAAGCGAAGTAGTTTATTTTCAAGCCAAGGATTTTATGTATCTTGACTACACGGCAGTCCGTAATCTTGAACTGTGTAGCACAATGCGTTCAATGAGCAAAAAGGGCTCGTTACTCTGGGTGCTTGATAAAACTAAGACGGCAATGGGCAAGCGTATGCTTCGCAATTGGATAGAGCAGCCTCTTATTCAACTTGTCGATATATTAGAGCGTCAAAATGCCGTTGAGGAACTGACAAACAATACCCTCGTGCGCGGCGAACTTATGGAATATATGAGCTCAATAAGAGATTTGGAGCGTCTGCTTTCAAGAACCGTTTACGGAACAGCAAATCCTCGTGATTTGCTCACGATTGCTTCAACCTGTACTGTTTTACCCTATATAAAGTCGGTACTTTCAGGCTGCGAGAGTAAGCTGCTTAATAGGTTTTATAACGAGCTTGATGTTCTCAGCGATGTTAAACAGCTTATTGAGAATGCCATAGACAGTGAAAAGACACCAACCAGCATTCGTGAGGGCGGAATTTTCAAAAAGGGCTACAACGAGGAGCTTGATGAGCTTATCGACATAGTTGACGGCGGCTCAACACTTCTTGCGGAGATAGAGACTCGTGAAAAGGAACGCACTGGAATAAAGACCTTGAAGGTTCGTTACAACAAGGTTTTCGGATACTATATAGAAGTGTCAAATTCCTTTAAGGATAAGGTACCGGAAAATTACATAAGAAGACAGACTCTTACAAACGGAGAAAGGTTTATAACCGAGGAATTAAAGAAGCTTGAAATCAAGGTTATAGGAGCAAAGGATAGAAGGGAACAGCTTGAATATGAGCTTTTCGAAGCTATGCGCAAAACTGTTGCCGAGCAATTGCTTCGTTTCCAAAGAACAGCCGAAATAATTGCCTGTACAGATGTACTTTGCTCGCTTGCAGAGGTTTCGGTTCGTAACGGATATGTAAGACCAAAAATAAATACTGACGGTATTATTTCGATAAAGGACGGAAGACATCCTGTTGTTGAACAGCTTACAAAGACTCCCTTTGTATCGAATGATACCTACCTTGATACAAAGGATAACCGTTGTGCAGTAATCACGGGGCCGAATATGGCAGGAAAGTCAACATATATGCGGCAGGTAGCACTAATTACCCTAATGGCGCATATAGGCTCTTTTGTACCTGCAACCAGCGCAAACATCAGCATAACCGATGCAATATTTACACGTGTGGGAGCTTCGGATGATTTGGCGTCAGGACAATCAACCTTTATGGTTGAGATGAGTGAGGTAGCATCAATAATTAGAAATGCAACGAGCAGCAGTCTGCTTATTTTGGATGAAATAGGCAGGGGCACTTCAACCTTTGATGGTATGTCAATCGCCCGTGCGGTGCTTGAATATGTTGCAGATAAGCGCAAACTCGGAGCAAAGGCTCTCTTTGCTACCCACTACCACGAGCTGACAGAAATGGAAAAGGAAATTAAGGGAATAAAGAACTATAATATAGCTGCAAAAAAGACCGCAGATGATATTATCTTTTTGCGCAGAATAGTTCCCGGCGGAGCAGATGACAGTTACGGTATAGAGGTTGCCAAGCTGGCGGGTGTGCCCGACTCGGTTATTTTAAGAGCAAAGCAGATTCTAAAAAAGACCTTGGAGGAAGGCATCACCATCAGCAAGACCGAAGTTGCTTCCGATATGCAGATTCCATTAGATTTTTCATTGTCTAATGAGATAATAAAAGAACTTAAAACAATGGATGTTAATACACTGACACCAATTGAGTGTATGAATATTCTTATGGAGCTATCGAGCAAGTCCAAAGAACTTTCGTAAGGAGTGAAAAGTATGGCAGATATTAAAGTTTTGCCCAAACAGTTAGCTGAGCTAATTGCGGCAGGTGAAGTTGTTGAAAGACCGTCATCTGTCATAAAAGAGCTTGTAGAAAATTCAATAGACGCCGGAGCCGACAAGATAACCGTTGAAATAAAACGCGGCGGAATACTTTACATAAGAATTACCGATAACGGCTGTGGAATTCCACATAATCAGGTGAGAACAGCATTTTTACGCCACGCTACAAGCAAGATAGACTCAAAGGATGACCTTTTCAAGATTTATACACTTGGTTTTAGAGGAGAGGCGTTGGCTTCGATAGCGGCGGTCGCAAGGGTTGAAATACTTACAAAAACAAAGGAAGAGCCGACAGGCACAAGATATGTTATTGAGGGCGGCGAGGAAATTTCTTTCGAGGAAACAGGCTGCCCTGACGGTACAACAATTATTGTTCGGGATATTTTCTATAACACTCCTGCCAGAATGAAGTTTTTAAAGAAGGATTCCTCAGAGAGCTCGGCGGTATCCTCGGTAGTTGATGCGATTGCGTTATCCCACCCTGAAATTGCAATTAAGCTTATAAGAGATTCAAAAACAACACTTGCAACTCCTGGTGACGGAAAAATAGAATCAGCAGCATATTTGGTGCTTGGCAGAGAGTTTACCTCCTCAATGCTTTTGGTTAATTCGTCTACAAATGGAATAAAGGTAAGCGGTCTTACATCTAAGCCTATAAGCTGTCGCGCCTCACGCTCGGCACAGTATTTCTTTCTTAACAACCGTTTTATTCGTTCTGGTGTTATTGCAAAGGCACTTGACCAGGCATATAAAAATTCGGTAATGATAGGGAAATTTCCCGCTTGCGTGCTTAATATTGAACTTCCGTTTGACAGGGTTGATGTCAATGTTCACCCTGCTAAGACAGAGGTGCGTTTTTCTGATGAAAGGGCAGTTTTTGAAGCGGTTTACTACGCTGTAAAGAATGCAATCATAAAAGGTGATACTCGTCCTGAGATTGAGCTTAAAACAAAAACAGCGGCAAAACCAAATACCGCTTTTCAGAGAATGTCAACCGAACAGTTTAAAACAAAGTATTCAGACAATAGTGAGAAAACCATCGCAGAAGCTCTTTATCAAAATGTAAAGGTGAAGCCCTCTTTTTCTGATTTTAAAAGTCCGATTAATTCGGGAGAGCAAATAAAGGTAAGCTTTACAGAAAAGAGTGAGCCTCAAAGGAGCGAGAGCGAAAAGTCGGACACGTTTGTGGTCAATCCCTTTGCCCCCATTCCCGAAATAACACCAAAAAAGCTTATAAAGGATTATGAAAAGGCGGCAGAGGAGGCTCTTGAAAGCAGGCTGG
The DNA here is from genome assembly GCA_017533175.1 of Clostridia bacterium. Lineage (GTDB taxonomy): Bacteria > Bacillota > Clostridia > Oscillospirales > Acutalibacteraceae > SFWF01. Next base: position 12,340 of record JAFXIJ010000016.1, on the reverse strand, counting down.
TTGAAGAGGAAGAAGCACAGTTTACGCTAATAGGCGAAGCTTTTAAAACCTATATTATTGTGCAAAAAGAGCAGAGTATTTTCTTTATAGATAAGCATGCGGCACACGAGCGCATTGTTTATGAAAGGCTGAAAAAGGAAAAGAAGCTTGATAGTCAGCTGCTTTTATCGCCTGTTGCAGTTCCTCTTGTAAGAGAGGAGCGTAGCGCACTCTTGGAAAACGCTTCAAAGCTTGAGGAAATCGGGTTCCAGGTAGAAGAATTTGGAAACACGGCTGTAATCGTACGAGCTGTACCTTCGGTCTTAGCAGAGAGTGATATTCTTTTTGCGGTGAGTGAAATAGCAGAAAACCTTGTCACAAAGGGCGTTGCCGAAACACGCCTTCTTGACAATATTTACCATACGGTAGCCTGCCGCTCTGCAATCAAAGGTGGAAACACCCAATCGGAAACAGAACTGCGTGAGCTTGCAAAACAGGTCCTTTCAAACAAGGATATTATGTATTGCCCTCACGGAAGACCGGTAGCATACGAATTAAAAAAGAGTGAAATAGAAAAACAGTTCGGGAGACTAGGATAAGGTGACAAATAATAAAATTCCTCTTATTGCAATTGTCGGGCCTACCGCATCGGGCAAGACAGAGCTTTCGGTTAATTTAGCGAAGAAAATAGGCGCACAAATAATTTCGGCAGACTCAATGCAGATATACAAATCAATGCATATTGCCTCGGCTGCGCCCGATATAGAGGAAATGTCGGGAGTACCGCACCATCTGTTTGAGTTTTTGGAATATGGCGAAAGCTTTTCGGTTGCGGATTATGTAAAATTAGCTTCAAAGAAAATATTCGACATTCACTCAAAGGGCGGTAGAACTATTATTACGGGTGGAACGGGGCTTTATGTAAATTCTCTGGTTGATAATCTTACTTTTACTAAGCAGCATATCGATGCAGAGCTTAGAGAAAGTCTTTCAGAGGAGTATGACAGTAAAGGCGGAGAGAAAATGCTGGAAAAACTCTCTCTTTTCGATGAGGAAAGCGCAAAAAGACTTCATCCTAATAATAAACGAAGAATTCTAAGGGCTTTTGAAATATATATAACAACCGGCAAGACAATGACCGAGCAGTTGGATGAATCAAGAAAAGAACCCTCTCCCTATAAGCTGTTTATTATCGGCTTAAATTTCAGCGACCGCAGTATTTTATATTCCCGCATTGAGAAAAGGGTAGATAAAATGCTTGAAGCAGGACTTTTGGACGAGGCAAAACAAGCCTATGAAGCTGCGTCGAAGGGAACGGCAGTTCAAGCAATCGGACATAAGGAGTTCTTTCCTTATTTTGAAAACAGAGTTACCCTTCAAGAAGCGGTGGAAACTCTTAAAACTGAAACAAGGCGCTATGCAAAGCGCCAGCTTACCTGGTTTAACAGGGATGAGCGCATACATTGGATATTTATGGACAAGACAGAGGACGCTTTGTCAGATGCGTACAGCTTTTTAGAAAGGAATGGCTATTTTGCTTAAAAATCACGGAAAACTCAAAATAGCAATATTATTTTTGCTGGTACTGTTTTTAGGCTACCAATATTTAAATTCGTTTTATTCATCCGTGCTCACAGAATCGGCAATATACTATGAGTATACAGATGGGGTTAAGGCGGAAGGAGTAATTATCCGCAACGAAGAAACGGTTACGGTAGAGCAAAGCGGCACCCTGCATTTTAATGTAGCCGATGGCGAAAAGATAGCAAAAGATGGTATCATTGCAAATATTTATGACAGTGAAGCGGCTTCGGTTGCAGCTACTGAAATTTCAAATCTTCAAGAGCGTATAGCCTTAATAGAAGAGCTGGAAATTTATAATGACATTACGGCGATTGATTTAAAGGTTCTAAATGCCAGAATTGATACCGCACTAAACGAATTTATAGTAGAAGGTGCCGACGGCAATTTTGAAGGGTGTGATTATTCCCTTGAAACCCTTTTAACATTAATGACCAGAAAACAGGTCGTAATGGGGGAGAAAACCGATTTTTCGGCTTTAAAGGCATCCTTAAATGAGCAAATAATATCCTTAAAGGCTCAGGCATCAAACCCAAAGGATAGCATAAAATCTGAGCTTGCAGGCTATTTTGTTTCGAATGTTGACGGCTTTGAGCAGGTGTATAAAACCGAGGATATCTCGCTTTTCACACCCGAATATTTAAAAAATGCCAAGCCTGCCGAGGTTGATTCAAAGGCTGTCGGCAAGATAGTTCACGACTACAAGTGGTATATAGCCTCTGTAATACCGGTAAGCGATTCAATGTTCTATAAAATCGGAGATAGAGTGACAATTGAAACCGAATCTATATCAAATCCTAAAATAAGTGTTACTGTCGAAAAAATCAACCTTTCGGCAGACGGCGACGATGCTACAATAATATTTTCAAGCAACCAAATGAGCAAGGATATAGCATCAATGAGACATTCTAAAATCACAATCATAAAGAATGAGTATAAAGGGCTTAAAATTTCCAACAAGGCGCTGCGTGTAGTAAACGGAGAAACTGGCGTGTTCGTTGTTTCGGGCATTCAGGCAAAGTTTGTAAAGGCAGATGTCATTTATCAGGATGATGAGTATGCAATCTGCGAGCTTAATGTGAGTGACAGCGACAAGCTTAGACTTTATGATGAAATCATAGTGAAAGGTAAAAACTTGTATGACGGAAAAATCATCTATTAGCATTTTTGATGAAAATTATAAGCGAATAGAGGAAAGAATTTTTGAAGCGGCTATAAAAAGCGGCAGAAAAAGGGAGGATATTATCCTTCTTGCCGCCACCAAAACGGTTCCCGCAAACGTAATTAATCATGCCATACAAAGCGGTATTAGCTATATAGGCGAGAATCGAGTTCAGGAGTTTCTCTCAAAAGAAGCCGAGCTTTTAGATACAGCACACCGACACTTTATCGGTCACCTGCAATCAAACAAGGCAAAGGACATTGTCGGCAGGGTTGAGATGATACAGTCGGTCCATTCGGTAAAACTTGCAAAAATAATTGGCGAGATATCCTTAAAAAAGGATATTGTAACAGATATACTGTTAGAGATAAACATAGGAGAAGAAGAGAATAAGTCGGGTTTTTTTAAAGACAATGTAACCGAAGCGATATTTGAAATATCTAAAATAAAGGGAATTTGTGTTAAGGGGATTATGTCAATTCCGCCTATTTGTGAAAAAAGAGCCCAACTTATTAATAATTTTGAAGAATTATATAAACTGTTTATTGACATTAAGGCTAAAAAAATAGATAATATTAATATGGATTATCTTTCAATGGGAATGTCGGGAGATTTTTACGAGGCAATTCTTAGTGGAAGTAACATAATAAGACTTGGTACAGCACTCTTTGGACAAAGAGATTATAATATTTAAAATTAAGGAGAGTTTAAAGTGGGAGTAAAGGATTATTTCAAGGATATATTTAATGTGAATGAGTTTGACCCCGAAACACCTGATGAGCTTGTTGAGGAGGAAGAGTATCAGCCAAAGCGCGAAGCAGCTCCGCGCAAAATTGCCGAGAGAAGAAGTTATAGGAATTCACAAGCACCCGAGCAGTCAACGGCAATGAAGGTCGTTTTGGTTCGCCCCGAGGTGTTTAATGATGTTGCAAACATTGCCGATCACCTTAAATTAGGCAAGACAATAGTTCTTAACCTTGAAACTGCAAGCAGGGAGGTTTCTCGCCGAATTGTAGATTTTATGAGCGGTGCGGCTTATGCGCTTAATTGTAAGCTTAAAAAGGTCGCAAATAACACCTTTATTATCGTACCTGAAAACACCGATATTGCAGGTGAACTTTTGCTGGACGATTTTGGTGAGGAAAACTACTTCATTTAATGGATTTAAAGCTGCTTTTACCCAGAGTTAATGACACAGTAAGACTCTGCGAAGCCTCATTAACTCCAAAATTTTTGGGTTTTTTAACCTTAGAAGAAGCCGCATTGGTTAATGAAAAACTTAAAAATAAAGGTGTAAGGTATATCTTTGACGGCAGATACAGCGATGCCGAAAGGGTGTATCTTTGCATACTTCCCGATTGGCTCGAGGAGCCTCGGGAGTTTTTACCTTTTTGTTCGCTTAGCTTTATTTTTCGTGAGAGCGAGACTCTTTCTCACCGTGATTTTTTGGGCGCAATAATGTCGCTTGGGATTACGAGAGAATGTGTAGGGGATATACTCGTCGAGAGGGGAAGAGCGGTAGTATTTTTAAATAAGGATATATCAAATTTCGTTTGTGAACAGCTTAAAAAGGTTGGCAGAGTAGGTATTAAGATAGAGCGCGGCCACACACTTCCCTTACCGGGGGCGTCAGAGCTCGTGCCGATTAAGGATACCGTAGCATCCGCAAGGCTTGACTGTGTCGTTGCGGCTTTAATCAATTCTTCACGAAAAAATGCTGCCGATTTAATAGAAAACGGCGCGGTTGCAGTCAATTCACTAACCGCTTTAAAGACGGTTAAAGCAGTTTCATCGGGTGATAGGATAACGGTAAAGGGCTACGGAAAATTCCTTATAAATTCGCTTGACAAACGCACAAAAAAAGACCGTTTGGTCTTAGATGCATCAAAATATAAATAATTTTTTGGAGGGTACTTTATGCTAAATGCAAATGAACTCAAAGAATGGAGATTTAGTGAGGTCAGAAAAGGCTATGATGAAAATGAGGTTGATGAGCTGTTAGACAAGGTTTGTGAGGACTATATTTCTTATGAAAATCTTGTAAAAACTCAAAAAAGCCGAATAGAAGCCCTTGAAAAAGAAGTATCGGAAAACAAGACTTCTGCTCAAAGCATAAACACAGTGCTAATCAGTGCTCAAAAGCTTGCGGATTCTATCGTAGCAGATGCAAAAAAGTCTGCCGAGCAAATAGTTCTTGATGCAAACACCGAGGCTGAAAGCATTAAACAGCGTACAAAAAAGGCTCTTGAAGAGATAGATGCCGTTTTAACAGAGCAGAACAACGCAGCACAAATAGAGGTTGATAAAATGCTCAAAGAAGCAGCTCGAAAGGCAGAAGGCATGATTCTTGCAGCAAAGGACTCGGTTGCCCGCGAGCAGATTCTTTTTGACAAGCTAAAAGGCGAGGTCGCTGCCTTCAAGGCCGACATAAAGGAGAGCTACAAAAAGCATTTAGAAAGCCTTTCAAAGCTTCCTGATGAGGTCCCCTTTAATGCCGAGCAGTCGGCAGAGGCTGTTGAAGAAATTATAAATAATGAACCTGATTTTCAGAAGTTTGTGTCAGAGCCAGAAACAGCCGCAAATACCGATTTTGAAGAGATAGAGGATGAAGCGGTTGAAGCTGTCGATGTAATCATTGCAGCTGATGAAAAAATGGCAAATCTTGATGAGGTCGTAAGTGATATTTCGGGCGGCTTTGTAATTAAAAAGACAGAACAAACCGAAGCCGAAGAGCAAACAGAAGAGGAAGAGCCAAACTTTTCAAACGGCTTTTTCGTTAAACATAACAACTAGGAGATAGCAATAAATGGAACAGCAGGATTACAATAAAACTCTTAATTTACCGGTGACGGAATTCCCCATGAGAGCAGGTCTGCCCACAAGGGAGCCGGAGGCGTTAAAAACTTGGCAGGATGAGGATGTTTACGGCGAGCTTATGAAGAAAAATGAGGGTAAACCTCTTTATATTCTTCATGACGGCCCTCCATATGCAAATGGCATTATCCATCTGGGAACGGCACTTAACAAGTCTTTAAAGGATTTTGTTATCCGTTATAAGAATATGACAGGATTTAAGGCACCCTTTGTGCCGGGTTATGATACACACGGACTGCCTACTGAGCTTAAAGCTCGCAAGGCGGCGGGTATGAAATCTGGAGAGAAGATTTCGGCGTTAGAACTCAGACGCATGTGTAAGGACTTTGCAGTAAACTTTGCCGAGGAGCAGAGAAAGCAGTTTGAACGCTTGGGCGTTTTAGGTGAGTGGGATAATCCTTATCTTACCTTAAAACCTGAATATGTTGCCGCTCAGGTCGAGGTTTTCGGTGAAATGGCAGACAAGGGTTATATTTATAAAGGCTTAAAGCCTGTTTATTGGTGCTCTGATTGTCAAACCGCCTTAGCTGAGGCTGAGATTGAGTATGCAGAGGACCCCTGCTATTCAATTTATGTTAAATTCCCCGTAAAAGAGGATAAGGGACTGCTTTCAAATATGGGAGTTGACCCCAATAAAACCTATTTTGTAATTTGGACTACTACAACATGGACTCTTCCTGCAAACCTTGCTATCTGCGTAGGTCCTGATTATGAGTATTCTGTTGTTAAATCGGGTGATGAGTGCTACATTATGGCTTCTGAGCTTTGCGAAAAAGCTATGGAGGCTGCCGAAAAGAAGGATTTTGAGACAGTAGGCAAAATCAAGGGCTCAGAGCTTGAATATATGGTTGCAAGCCATCCGTTTATGAACCGTGATTCGTTGATTATAGTGGGTGACCACGTCACATTAGACAGTGGTACAGGATGTGTTCACACTGCTCCCGGACACGGTGTAGATGACTTTGAGGTGTGCAGAAGATATAAGGAAATCGGTATGGTAGTCCCCGTTGACAACAAGGGTATGATGACCGAGGAAGCAGGAATGTTTGCCGGACTTACTACCGATGAGGCAAATAAGAAAATCGCCGTATGGCTTGATGAAAACAACTATCTCTTTGCCTTAAAGAAGATTATCCACCAGTATCCTCACTGTTGGAGATGCAAAAACCCCATTCTCTTCCGCGCTACCGAGCAGTGGTTCTGCTCGATATCAGCATTTGCCGATAAAGCGGTAGAGCAGATTGAAAAGGTAAAATGGGTTCCCGAATGGGGAGAGGGCAGAATAACAGGAATGGTAAGGGACCGCAGTGACTGGTGTATTTCCCGTCAGAGAACCTGGGGAGTTCCGATTCCGATGTTCTACTGTGAAGACTGTGGTAAGGAATATATCACCAAAGAATCAATAGCTAAGGTTTCAAGTATCTTCCGCGAAAAAGGTGCAGATGCTTGGCACGAGTTAGAGGCATTAGAGCTTATGCCTGAGGGTGCAGCTTGCTCCTGTGGATGTGGTCGCTTTAAGAAAGAAACCGATATTATGGATGTTTGGTTCGATTCGGGAGTTTCACACCAAGCGGTTTTAGAAAACAGAGATTATTTAGAGAAGCCCGCTGACCTTTATTTAGAGGGCGCAGACCAGTATAGAGGATGGTTCCAGTCATCCCTTTTAACCTCGGTTGCAACAAAGGGAATTTCTCCCTACAAGACCGTCGTTACTCACGGCTGGGTAGTTGACGGCGAGGGCAAGAAGATGTCAAAGTCTATCGGTAATGTAATTATTCCCGATGAGGTTGTCAACCAGTACGGTGCCGATATTTTAAGGCTCTGGGTTGCTTCTTCCGACTATCATGCAGATATCCGCGTTTCACAGGATATCTTAAAGCAGCTTTCTGAAATTTACAGAAAAATACGCAACACCGCAAGATTTATTCTCGGTAATATCAGTGACTTTGACCCCAATAAAGATATGGTGTCAGAGCAGGCTTTTGAGGAAATTGACAAGTGGGCAATGATGAGAATAAACGAGGTTGTTAAAACCTGCCGCGAGGCTTACGAGAACTTTGAGTATCATATCATTTTCCATGCTATTCACAATTTCTGCGTAATAGATATGTCTAACTTCTACCTTGATGTTTTAAAGGACAGACTTTATGTTGAGGCTAAGGACAGCCAAACACGAAGAGCTGCACAGACTGTGATTTATAAGATTTTAGACATTCTTACACGCCTAGTTTCTCCCATCTTGGCATACACAGCCGATGAAATTTGGCAGTTTATGCCCCATACAAACGACGTTGATACTAGAAGGGTTGTTTACAATGAAATCCCCGAAGCGTCAGCAGAGGCAGATGCCGAATTTATGGCGCGTTGGGAGAAAATTCACGAGCTGCGTGAGGATGCTAAGAAAGCACTTGAAATCGCAAGAGCATCAAAAATTATAGGCTCATCCTTAGATGCAAAGCTTACCCTTTATGCTGAGGGCGATGCTTATGAGTTTGCAAGCTCGGTTAAGGAACTCTTAAAGACCGTATTTATGGTATCCGAGTTTGAACTTATCAAGGGTAATAACGGCGAGTTTAAGGGCGATATCGAAGGCGTAAGCTTTACTGCAACCCACGCCGAAGGCGAAAAGTGTGCTCGTTGTTGGAGCTATACAAACGATGTTGGCAGCGATAGTGAGCATTCTAAGGTTTGCGCAAGATGCGCGTCGGTCGTTAAGACAATAGACTTTATTTAATTTTAAGTAGGTGAAATTCAGTTGTTTTATACTTTGGCGATAGTTACAGCGATACTTTTTCTAATCATAGACCAGATTACAAAGTATATCGTTATTTCTAACATGCAGCTTTATGATACTATCCCATTTATAAACGGCATTATGGATTTCACCTATATTCATAACACAGGCGGAGCTTGGGGAATTTTAAATAAGCACACCTGGATTTTAGTCGTATTTACCTTGCTCGCAATGGCAATATGTGTTTTTGTGCTTATTAAGTATGCAAGAGCGAATAAAATATTGTTTTTTGCGCTTTGTCTTATAATTGCAGGCGGAACGGGGAATATGATTGACCGCATATTCCGAGGTGGTAAGGTAATCGACTTTTTAGAGGTTACTTTTATTGATTTTCCCATATTTAATATAGCTGATTGCGCCGTTTGTATCGGCGCAGGGCTCTTATTGCTTTACTTTACTGTTGATTTAATAAAAGAAAGAAAAGAAAAAAGGGCAAAGGGGCTATAATGGAGAAAATAGAGCTGATTTGTGAAGACACACTTAGAATAGACAGTCTTATTGCAGAGAGGACAAGCCTCTCGCATTCTCGTGCTGTCAAGCTGATTGAGGACGGATATGTTTTGGTTTCTGGGAATAAAATAAACAAAAACTATAAAACCAAAAAAGGCGATGTTTTAAGCATAACGATACCAGATGCAGTTTCTCTTGATGTAAAAGAAGAAAATATCCCGCTTGATATACTGTATGAGGACAGCGACCTTTTGGTTGTAAACAAGCCTAAGGGAATGGTGGTACATCCTGCGGCAGGCAACTATAACGGAACACTTGTAAACGCATTGCTCAGTCATTGCGGCGATAGCCTTTCGGGTATAAACGGTGTTTTAAGACCTGGAATTATACATAGAATTGATAAAAATACAAGTGGACTTTTGATGGTTGCAAAAAACGATAATGCCCATAATATTTTATCAAAACAGATTAAGGAACATAGCTTCACGAGAGAATATGAAGCGGTAGTATACGGAAATATTAAACAGGATAGCGGAAGTATAGACGCACCTATTGGAAGACACCCCGTAAAGCGCAAGCAGATGGCTGTTACTGACAAAAACTCAAAAAATGCCGTTACTCATTTTACCGTGCTCGAACGGTTCGGGGATTTTACACACATAAGATGCAGGCTCGAAACAGGAAGAACCCATCAGATAAGGGTGCATTTGTCTTATATCGGACACCCCGTAGCAGGCGACGATGTTTACGGACCTAAAAAGGTTATAACTGAGCTAAATGGTCAGTGCCTTCATGCTAAAAAGGTTGGATTTATCCACCCAAACGGCGAGTTTATGGAGTTTTCGAGTGAGTTGCCTGAATATTTCAGCAAATTTATTCAAAAGCTCTCACAAAAAAACAGTTATCTTCACAAGGAGGATTTTAATGGATAGTGTTAAGAAACAAATGCTGGAAAAAGCGGCAACAAAAATAAGACTTGGAATAGTGGAGTCAACCCATTCAGCAAAGGCAGGACATCCGGGAGGCTCGCTTTCTATTGCCGATTTGCTTTCCTACCTCTATTTTGAAAAAATGAACATAGACCCAAAGAACCCTAAGAAGCCCGACCGTGATAGATTTGTTCTTTCAAAGGGACATGCTGCTCCGGCTCTTTATTCGGCTTTGGCTCATCGTGGATTTTTCCCCGTAGAAGACCTTTTGACCCTTCGTAAGGTAGGCTCAATTCTTCAAGGACATCCCGATATGAAAAATATTCCGGGCGTTGATATGAGCTCGGGTTCACTTGGTCAGGGAATTTCCTGTGCAGTAGGAATGGCTCTTAGTGCCAAGCACTACAACGAAAAATACCGTGTTTATACCGTTTTAGGTGACGGCGAATGTGAGGAAGGACAGGTTTGGGAGGCAGCAATGTTTGCGGCAAACAAAAAGCTTTCAAACCTTACCGCATTTGTCGATTTTAACGGACTGCAAATAGACGGCAGCGTTGACGAGGTAAATTCTCCCATGCCGCTTGATGAAAAGTTTAAGGCTTTCGGCTGGAATGTAATTGTTATTGATGCGCACGATTTCGACCAAATTGAAGCCGCCGTTCAAACCGCCGAAAAGGAAACCGAAAAACCCACCGCAATTATAATGAAATCGGTTAAGGGTAAAGGCGTATCCTTTATGGAAAACAACTGCTCTTGGCACGGAAAGGCTCCAAACGACGAGCAATGCGAAATTGCCGTAAATGAGCTTAAAGCTATGCTTTAGGAGGAAATTATTATGGCTGAAATTAAGAAAATTGCTACACGAGATTCCTACGGCGCTACATTGGTTGAGCTTGGTAAGGAGAGGGAGGATTTCCTCGTACTCGATGCGGATTTGGCAGAGGCAACAAAAACCGCAATGTTTAAAAAAGCCTTTCCCGACAGATTTTATGACTGCGGTATTGCAGAACAGAATATGATAAGCATTGCGGCAGGTATTGCGGCAACGGGTAAAAGAGTGTTTGCAAGCTCGTTTGCAATGTTTGCGGCTGGCAGAGCCTTTGAGCAGATAAGAAATTCGGTTGGCTATCCTCATTTAAATGTTGTTATTGCCGCAACCCACGCGGGAATTTCGGTAGGCGAGGACGGCGCAACTCACCAGTGCTGTGAGGATATCGCGATTATGCGCACAATCCCCGGTATGACTATTATCAATCCTGCCGATGATACCGAGGCAAAACTTGCAGTCAGAGCGGCTATTGACCACGACGGACCCGTTTATATGCGACTAGGCCGCCTTGCTGTACCCGTCGTTTTTGATGATGATTATAGCTTTGAAATAGGTAAGGGTGTAGTGCTTAAAGAGGGCGCCGATGCTACCGTTATAGCCACAGGACTTATGGTGTCTGAGGCGTTGGAGGCTTATGAAACACTAAAAGCCGAGGGAATAAATGCTAGAATTATAAATATTGCTACCATAAAGCCGCTCGATACAGAAATAGTGTTAAAAGCCGCAAAGGAAACGGGAGCTCTTGTTACCGCTGAGGAGCATAGCGTTATCGGCGGACTTGGCAGTGCTGTGTCCGAATATCTTGCTGAAACATATCCCGTTCCCGTGTTAAAGGTGGGTGTGAACGATACCTTTGGAACCTCAGGACCTGCGGCGGAGCTTTTGGATAAATATAATCTTCGTGCAAAGGATATTGCAGAAAAGGTAAAACAGGCAATTGCACTTAAATAAAGTTTAAGCCGCGAGGTGTTCCTCGCGGCTCTTTTGTTGCAGAAATATATCATATCTTTTTTATCCTGATAGGCTTATTGAAACTTTTAGTATAGTCAATCAAAGATTTTGTGCCCTTGCTTTTTTCATCCCAAAAGCAAATTACATAGTCACTCACTTCTGCCATCTGTTTATTTCTTTTAGGTCCTGCACTTTTGCCGTGGGTGTCCCAATCGGCAGGGTATCGTTCAATTTCAAAACCGTTCTCTTTTGCATAGTGCTCCCCGAGAGCATCTGCTCCACTTGCACAACCCGAAAGGATAACTATATCGTTTTCCTTTCTGATATTAGAAAGACAAAAATCAATGTAGGTTTTTGCCTCATTATAATTATTGTAATCTCTGCACCCTGCAATTACTATTCTTTTTGTAGGTAATTTGTTATTAATCATATTTTCACCTCAATAAAAAAGCACACCCCAAGGGATGTGCCGAAAAAGTGTCCCCTCAGCTTGTTGCGACGCAAACTGATTTCACCACGTAGGGAGAAAAGGGTAACACCTTTTACCGAGGTATTATCCTACGTGATGAGAAATTTATTCAGTTTGCGTCGCAAGGATATTTTACCATATAATTCAAATTTTTGCAACAAATAAAAAAGCACACCCCGAGGGATGTGCCGAAAAAGTGTTTATCCCTTCGTAAGTTGCTACACTAACGCTCTTCCAATACGGTATGAGTAAAAAGGGAAACACCTTTTACCAAGGTATTTTCCCGTATTGGACAAGAAATATGCAATTAGTGTAGCAGAGT
>JAFXIJ010000015.1 GCA_017533175.1 Clostridia bacterium | reverse complement strand
CCGGTGCAATACCGAACTCATTCACTTACAATTTAATATTTAATTTTGTCTAAGCTTTGGGGTTCGCTTCAATTCTCCGCAGACGGTTTTTATATAATCAGTCTTCCTTTTTGTCTTTTTTATCCTTGTGCTCGTCATCTTCCAAGGAGGGAATAGCAGCGGCAAGAGCATTGGTAGCTATAAGTCTTGTGGTTCCCGAGTGTATTGCCATAAAGAGAGAAAGCTTTGCAAGAGCATCCTCAGGGTCGGGGTTCTCGCTCACAAGCTCGCCGTAAACCAAATTTGCCTGTTTTAGCATATTCTCAAAAGCTTCGCAGAAAATATCGTAAAGCTCAAATATGGTTTTATTTCTGGTTTGCATTTTTATAAGGTCGGCAATAGACTGTATTGGTAAAACAGACTTTAAGGTACATATTATAAATAAATAGCAAATATGCTCCTTGTTATAACGCTTTTTCTTCGGAGGCGGAATAATCCCCAGCTTAACATAGTTGTTTATCATGGAAGGCGTAATAAATTTCTGTCCGCCCTCGTACGAGAGAAGATAGAGGTGCTTTTCTGTCAAAGCAACGACCTGGTCCATATAGAAATCCAAATCCGGCAACTCTGAATATCGAGGGATTTTAAAGCTGTTAATGGTCTGTTCAAGCTCGATGCCCTTTTGCAGCATATCCATAGTAGTTTCCTTTCTTTTTAGCCTCATAAAATAAATATGTTATTATATTATCATATTGGAAACAATATTGCAAGACATAAAAATTATTAATTAAAGTTACAACAACCTCTTGACATCGACAACAAAAACAGTTATAATAGTTTTAAAAACTAGATAAAGGAGTTATTATTATGTCTTTTAGTATTATAACAGATTCTTCTGCAAATCTTACAAATAAACAGATAAGCAAAAAGGATGTTAAAATTGTGTCGTTGTCCTACATTGTAGGTGAAAAAGAATATTTAAGCTACATTCCTAAAAAGGAGACCGACTATAAATCCTTTTATGACCTGCTTCGCGCAAAGGAACACATAAAAACCTCTCTTGTAAGCTATGAGAGGGTTGAGGAGGCTGTAAAGGACGAGTTTGAAAAGGGAAAAGATGTGCTTTACATCTCGTTTGCATCCTCTCTCTCAGGCTCATACAATATAGTTGACCGTTGCCTTTCTGACCTTAAAGAGCAGTATCCCGAAAGGCAAGCAGTATTGGTGGATTCGCTTTGCGCCTCTATGGGACAGGGACTTTATGTCTGCCTTGCCTCTGACAAGAGAGCCAAGGGAGCGTCTCTCAGCGAAACAGCAAAATACCTTGAAGATATAAAAATGAATATAGTGCATCTTTTTACGGTAGACGACCTTTTCTACTTAAAAAGAGGAGGCAGACTTTCGGGCGCAACCGCTGTTGTGGGAACAATTCTCGGAATTAAGCCTTTGCTTCATATGAATAATGAGGGAAAGCTTGTTCCTTACGGCAAAACAAGAGGAAGAAAGAATGCAATTAACGAGCTTATTAAAAGAATGGGCGAAACAGGAACAGACCTTCAAAGTCAGGATGTTTTTGTCGCACACGCAGATTGCTCAGAGGATGCTGAGTATGCTGCCGAGCAAATTAGAAAGCTTTATAATGTAAAGAGCGTAACTATAAATTATATAGACCAGGTTATAGGCTCACATTCGGGACCCGGCACTCTGGCAATATTCTTTATAGGAACAGAGAGATAATAAAAAGCCGATAAATTCTTATCTTAGAATTTATCGGCTCTATTTTTTAAAGACTATATTTTTTAACCGTGTTTTTATCAAAATCACGCCAGTAAAACACATCGTTTTCAAATAAAATATATCCGTGATGGCTGTTCTCTTTGGGCATAGACACGCTGCCGGGATTAATATAAATAAACTCGCCAACTTCACGCGCGGCAGGAATATGTGTATGTCCGTTAAGAAGAATATCGCCTTTTTTCAAGGAGGGAAGGTTCTTTTCATTAAAATTATGACCGTGGCAGGCAAAAATATTTGCCTTGCCGCATGAAATATAAGAATATTCGGCCAGGATTGGAAATTCCAGCACCATTTGGTCAACCTCGGAGTCGCAGTTACCCCTGACACACAGTATTTCATCCTTAATTGAGTTTAGCATTTCTATAACATCTTTTGGGGAATATCCGTCAGAAAGCCTGTTTCTAGGCCCATGGTATAAAAGGTCCCCAAGTAATAATAGACGGTCGGCTTTTTCTTCCTTATAGGCTCGGACAAGCTTTTCACACCACACCGCAGAGCCGTGAATATCCGAAGCTATCATCAGTTTCATAAAGCGCACTTCCTTAAAATTTAATCGGCCTGACACTGTCGGGACAAGGCTATTATATCGTATTTTTCCTTTTTATTCAACAAAATAAGCGTTAAACTATTGCAAAATCTAGAAAGAAGGCTTATACTAGGAAAGGAAAAATTAAAAGTCTTTGGAGGCGCATATAATGACAGCAGCAGTTGTGGCTACGATAATTTTCGTCGCCATGTTTTTACTTATCGTTACCGAGAAAATTGAACGGCATTTTGTCACTCTCGGTTGCGGAGCCTTAACCCTTGCGGTTGTTTTCGGAGTTATAATGAAAAGCGGTAAAGCAGTATGGGATACGCTTGCGTTTAAATCCCTTGCGACCCTTGATTTCTGGTGGGCAGACCCTAATAGCTCGGGACACGGCAATCACGGAGGAATAGACTGGGCTACAATTATATTCATCGCAGGCATGATGGTTATGGTCGAGGGCATGGCAAAGTCGGGATTTTTCCGTTGGCTTTGTCTTTTGCTTGCAAAGCTTGTAAATTATAAAAGCGTTCCCTTGTTTATTACCTTTATGATTATGTCGACGATTCTTGCAATGTTTATCGACAGCATAACCGTAATACTCTTCCTTGCCGCAATTACCGTAGAGCTTGCAAAGCTGCTCAAATTCGACCCGGTTCCAATGATTTTAGCTGAGATATTCTGCGCAAACCTGGGCGGCTCGGCAACCATGTGCGGAGACCCTCCGAATATAATCATAGGTTCTGCGCTCGGTTACTCTTTTACCGACTTTTTAACCAACACAGGTCTTATAATGGTAGTAAGCCTTGTAGCAATTATTTTCTATTTTTATATGGCTAACCGCAAGGCTCTCCGCGCGGCAGATATGATAGAAAAAGATTTTTCGGCTATACCTTCTCCCACATCCGCAATAAAAAATAAAAAGAGCTTTATCATTAGCATAGCCATCTTTCTTTTGGCGGTAATATTGCTTATAACACACGCTAACACAGGACTTTCGGTTGCTACAATAGGACTTGGAATAGCTGTAATAACCCTCATATTTGCGGGCAGGGGTATGTTTAAAATAATAAAGCTTGTCGACTATAAAACTCTACTTTTCTTTGTGGGACTATTTATAGTGGTTGGAGGACTGGAACATACAGGTGTACTTAAAATAATAGCAGACTTCATTGCCGATATTTCGGGAGGAAACCTCATGGTAATGTGCGCTATTGTTATATGGGTTTCTGCTATATGCTCTGCATTTGTTGACAACATTCCGTTTGCCGCAACTATGGTTCCGATTATTACCAGCCTTGCAGGAGCAGATGCAGGAATTCTTGCAACACTGGCATGGAGTCTTGCTATGGGTACCGATATAGGAGGCTGCGCAACTCCGATTGGTGCTTCGGCAAATGTTGTAGGCACCTCTGTTGCCGCGAAGAATGGTTATATTATAAGCTGGGGAAGGTTCTGTAAGCAGTCGGTTCCCGCAACCATTATCGTTTTAGTAATATCAACCCTGATAATTTTTGTAAGATATTGTATTTAAGGAGGCTTTTATGGGTAAGCAGTTTATTATAGCTATTGGAAGACTTTACGGCAGTGACGGTAAAGATATAGGCAGAGCTATCGCAGAGGAGCTTTCAGTTGCCTATATGATAGAAATATCATCGAGCATGTTGCTGAGGAAATGCAAGTTGATGCAGAGCATCTAAAAAAGTACGAGGAAAAGAAAAGAAGACTTTTTTTAAGCAGAACGGTAAAGGGACACTCCAATGCGCCCGAGGACCATGTTGCAAACCATCAGTTTGATTATATTCGCCGCTTGGCAGATTCAGGCGAAAGCTTCGTAATAGTAGGACGCTGTGCCGAATCGGTTTTAAAGGACAGAGAAGGCATTATAAAGATATTTGTTACGGGCGACAGGAATGCAAGAATAAAGCGAGTTATGGAAAAGTTCTCGTTAAGCAAAGCAAAAGCTACCGAGAAGATGGACCGTCATGACCGCACAAGAAAGGCATATCACAATTATTATTCAGATACCCGCTGGGGAGACCCCGAGGCTTATGACATTTGCATTAACTCTTCAAAGCTGGGCGTCGAAAAAACAGCAAAGGCTCTTCTTAGATATATACGCGACAGAATAGAAGAATAAAATTATATTAAAAGGGAGAAATCAATCTGGATTTCTCCCTAAATTATTTATGCATCTAGTCCGTATAAATCGCTAAGAGGGTCTTTAAACAACGGTATTTGGGGCGTGGCAAAGGTAAAGATTATAAACATAATACCAATAGCACAGATAAGCAAAAAGGCAAGCCACGGCTTTTTACATTCTAAACGGTTTTGCTTAAAAAGTCTTGTTTCCACAATAAATGAAGCTGCGGCAGAAATAAAGAATATTGTAATATTCATACAGTCGGGTGATTTTCCGAAGATACCGTTATAGGTGTAAAAAAGAATAGGAATAAGCGCAACTCCGGTTATAATGCCTACAAGCTTTACACACCAAAAGTTCTCATGCTCCTTAAAAAAGTGGCTTTCGATCAGCGCAAAAATAAACATCGGAAAAAAGAGCAACTTCATATGCTCCCAAGTGGATTCGTTAACCGCTGAAAACGGTGCTACAAGGACACTGTTATTGGTCCAGTCAAAAAGAAAATGAAGCAGCGTTCCGCCAAGAGCCGTAAGGGCAAATCCCGTAAGCTGCCAAAGCGATAAATTTCGTTTCATATTTTCCCCGCCTATAAAATTATTACTAAAATTGTATGCACTCTTGTATGGGGTTATACTTCTTACATTTTCACTATTACCTATTACTTCCAAAAATCCTCTATATAAAAGCGTAGAGAAAAGTGAAAAAATCCCCATTCTTACGAATGAGGATTTTTGGTCGAGGTGACAGGACTCGACCGTCTGCTGCGGCTTTGCCTTGCATACTATCCGCTTGCCGACCCAATGCTTCGCATTCGGTACCCGTCTGCGCGCTCCTTGCTAAAAACAGTCCGCCGGACTGTTTTTAACGCTGCGGACCTTCTCAGGTTCTCGTCCTGCAATAAACAAAAAATAAAAAGGAACCAACCCTACGGCTGATTCCTTTTTATTTTGGTCGAGGTGACAGGACTCGAACCTGCGGCATCTAGTTCCCAAAACTAGCGCCCTACCAACTGGGCGACACCTCGATATAAATATTAAATTTTGTAAAACTCATCAAACAAGGCAAGCTATCTCGTTTTGGGAACTTTGATTTGAGTCCAAAACTAGCGCCCATCCCTGTTGCAACTAAGGTTCTGCCTGCGTGAGCTCGGCTCACTTGTCACAACCTAAGATGCGGCCACTCCTTATTTCTCGCTGCATCCGCCACCGGCGGCACTCGAAAACGTCCCCAACTGGGCGACACCTCGATACAAACACCAAAACAAGTAATGTTATTTACCTTGCCAAAACATTATAACTCAAACAAAGTCTTTTGTCAATTATAATAAGACAAAAGACTTTGTTTATTCTTAAATTTAAAGAGTTGTGTCAAGTAGCATCATCAGCGAAAACCCCAGCGAGAAAAATACGATTCCCGTTAACTTCTCTCCTTCGGTAAATTCGGGAACGAGATTTTTGATAGTTACATAAATCATAGCACCTGCGGTAAGGCTCAGCAAAAACGGCAAAAGATTTGAGGCAATGCCGATAGCAGCGATTGCGAGGACGGCGGCAATAGGCTCGATTACTCCCGAAGCCGTGCCTAAAAAGAAGGAGCGTACCCGACCTGTTCCGGAAGCATAAAGAGGGCAGGAAATAATCGCACCCTCGGGCAGATTTTGTATTGCAATACCGAGCGAGAGTGCAAAGGCTGCGGTGTAAACTGCTCCGCTGCCGCTAAGGAGATATTCGGCGAAAATAACTCCCACGGCAATTCCTTCGGGAAGATTGTGAAGTGCTACGGCAAGGAGCAGCAGAAGATGAGATTTTGACAGCCCCGTGCGGTTTTTGTCGCTTGCAAACATATACAGTACCGCTTTATCCAAGGCGATTAAAAGAAAAACGCCCGTAAAAAAACCAAGTATGGGGGTAAAAGGAGATTTAGAGCTCTCAATGGCTGGCAAAAGCAGACTCCATATTGATGCGGCAAGCATAACCCCTGCGGCAAAGCCGTTAAGCATTTGCGAAACAAGAGGGGGAAGATTTCTCTTTAAGAAGAAAACGGCGGCGGCACCTATTGCTGTGCCGAAAAAAGGAATAAGAATTCCAAAGAGTATCTCAGAAAACATATAATCACCAATACATTATATACACAAGCAGAAGGGTTTGGTAATCTCTTGTCTTCTTTATAAATAAAAAATACCGCCCGTTTTATGCGGGCGGTAAATTCTAAAATAATGAATGCTATTAGATAGCACCAAAGATGAACTTGCAAACGAAGAGGAGTGCAATGATTGTAACAGCAATATCCTTTTTACCATACTTACCTGTAAAGATAGCGATAAGAGTATAAGCAATAGATCCGATACCGATACCATTTGCGATTGAATAGGTAAGAGGCATCATAATAAGGGTTAAGAAAGCGGGAACTGCGCTGAGCATATCCTGCATATCAACCTTGGAGAAGTTTTTGAGCATAAGAACGCCAACGAAGATAAGAGCAGGAGCGGTAGCAGCCGAAGGAATGATGCTAGCAAATGGTGCTAAGAACAAGCAG
This sequence comes from Clostridia bacterium, assembly GCA_017533175.1. Classification (GTDB taxonomy): domain Bacteria; phylum Bacillota; class Clostridia; order Oscillospirales; family Acutalibacteraceae; genus SFWF01. Next base: position 24,605 of record JAFXIJ010000015.1, on the reverse strand, counting down.
ATTGCAAAGCAGAGAGAAGTTACAACGCTTGCAAGACCGGTTCTTCCGCCTGCAGCAACGCCTGATGCAGATTCAACAAAGGTTGTAACGGTAGAGGTACCGCAAACAGAACCTGCAACAGTAGCGATAGAGTCGCAGGCCATAGCCTTGTCGATATCAATGGGGTCACCGTTTTCGTCGAGCATATCAGCCTCAGAAGCGGTTCCGTAAAGGGTTCCTACTGTGTCGAACATATCAACAAGGCAGAAGGTAACGATAAGCATAATTGCCGAGAAAATGCCGCCTACAAAAGCGGGGTCAAAAGCGTTTTTCCAAGAATCAGCCTGGAACACGCCTGTAATACCGATTTCTGCAAAATCCTTAAAGGGAGCAGTAATATTTCCTAAATCGAAGCTGGGAAGAGTCCAGGTTGCGAGATAGTAGATTACAGAGGTAGCAAGGATACCGATAAGAACAGCACCCTTAACCTTTAATTTAGAAAGGATAGCGATGATAACAAAGCCAAGCAAAGCAATTATCGGAGCAGCGAGGTCCTTCCAAGCAACGCCGTTAATCTTAACGAACTGTACCAAGGTGTACTGGTTAGCCTGAATAATTCCTACGTTCTGGAATCCGATGAAAGCAATAAAGAGACCGATACCTGCGGGGATAGCCTTTTTAATGCAGTCGGGCATTGCCTTAGCTATATAGCTACGAGCACCTGTAACAGAAAGAAGCAAGAAAATAATACCGGAAATGAGTATTATAACAAGACCAGCCTGATATCCCTTGATTGTGTCACCACCAGAAATAACCTGAGGAAGCACAAAAGAGGTGAAGAAGAATGAGTTAAGACCCATTCCGCAGGACTGCGCAAAGGGGAGCTTTGCATACAAAGCGAAAAGCATGGTTCCTATAACCGACGCTACGATTGTTGCAACGTAAACTGCGTTCCAAATTTGAGAGATTCCGGGAACATCGAAACTAAAACCGACAATCTGATTAGGGTTTACAATGATAATGTACGCCATTGCAAAGAAGGTTGTAAGACCTGCAATAATTTCAGTTCTCACATTTGAGCCGCGCTCTGAGATTTTGAAAAACTTGTCCATTTCTTTTTTCTCCTTTTTATTTAATTTGGGAATAAACTACTAATATAATAAAATAAAACGAACAAATTATCAATAAAATTCTCTAAATTTAGTAAAATTTTGTAAAATTTCCATAAAACAGACACCAAATATTGTATATCGACATAAAACCGACGGGCTTTAATTTTTATTAAGAAATGGCAGTACTTCAATTTATTAACTATTGACTAATTATTTGAATTTGGTTAAAATATAAGTATCAATGTTACAGGAGTGTTAATATGACAGAGAAAAAAGAAGAGCTTGGATACGAGCCTGATATTATAACCTTAACTGACGATGACGGCAAGGAATACACCTTTGAGGTTCTTGATGCCATTGAGTCGGATGAGGGACGTTATCTTGCAATGCTGCCCATTTATGACGACCCCAAGAAAATGCTTGAAGACAGCGGCGAGCTTGTTATCGTTAAGGTAGGAGAGGATAACGGTGAAGAATATCTTTATCCTATTGATGATGACGATGAGTATGAGTTTGTAGCCGACGCTTTTATCGAAAGACTTGAAGATTTTTACGAAATCGATGAGAAAAACGAATAAAAGCCTCTTTAAGATTTAAAATAATAACATCCTGCCCTGACCGCGAACGATGGCATTTATAACCCTACAACTTCTAACTTGGGAGTTTCGCTCGTGCGGCGGGTATGCAGGCCTCCCGCGCTGTAAGCTATATTGCTTACAGGCGGACGTTGGAAGCACAAAACCGAACGGCAGACACCCACCTGTGTTTATCGCAGGTTATCAATTGCTCGATACGGCAGGGCGGGAGAAAAAACAACCTAAAAAGCAGTTGTTAAAAACAAAGGCACAAATCCGAAAAGGATTTGTGCCTTTACTGTTTAAGATAAAGTTTTAATTATTTAAGAGCGGCTTTGAGGTTTTCAAGCTGTTCGCGAAGCTCACTGGGTAGCTTGTCGCCGAACTTCTTGTAATGCTCCTCAATTTCCTCAGCCTCGGCAGACCAGATGTCCTTATCCACAGCCAAGATGCTCTTTAAGGTGTCGATATCAAAGTCAAGGTCTGTAAGGTCAATGTCCTCAGCCTTGGGGACATAGCCGATAGCGGTCTCAACGGCGTCTGCCTTGCCTTCGCAACGGTCGATAATCCAGTTAAGAACACGCATATTGTCACCAAATCCGGGCCAGATGAAGTTTCCGTCATCGTCGGTACGGAACCAGTTAACGTTGAAAATCTTGGGAGCCTTGTCGCCAAGCTTTTCACCCATAGAAAGCCAATGAGCAAAGTAGTCGCCCATGTGATATCCGCAGAAGGGAAGCATAGCCATCGGGTCGCGGCGAACAACGCCTACGGCACCAGCGGCAGCTGCTGTGGTCTCAGAAGCCATTGCAGAACCGATGAATACACCGTTAACCCAATCCTTTGATTGATATACAAGCGGAGCGCACTTAGCACGGCGTCCGCCGAAGATGATAGCAGAAATCGGAACACCTGCACCCTTGTCAAACTCTTCTGAAATGCAGGGGCAGTTCTCAGCAGGAGCAGTAAAGCGGCTGTTGGGATGTGCAGCACAGGTTGACTTGTCTGCCTTATCGAACTTAGAAGCGTCCCACTTGTTGCCACGCCAGTCAATAGCGTTCTCGGGGAGGTTCTTATTTAAACCTTCCCACCAAACAGTATTATCGTTAAGGTCAAGAGCCACATTTGTAAAGATAGTGTTCTTCTTGGTTGATTCAAGAGCATTGAAGTTAGACTTTTCGTTGGTTCCCGGAGCAACACCGAAGAAGCCGTTTTCGGGGTTGATAGCATAAAGTCTGCCATCCTCGCCGATTCTCATCCAAGAGATGTCATCACCAACGGTCCAAATCTTGTAGCCTTTCTTTTTAAGATACTCGGGAGGAATAAGCATTGCAAGGTTTGTCTTTCCGCAAGCAGAGGGGAATGCGGCTGCAATATAGCGAACCTCACCCTTCGGATTTTCAAGACCTAAGATGAGCATATGCTCAGCCATCCAGCCTTCCTTCCAGCCTTGGTAAGAAGCTATACGAAGTGCAAAGCACTTTTTACCGAGAAGAACGTTTCCGCCGTAGCCAGAGTTTACTGAAATTATAGTATTGTCCTGCGGGAAGTGGCAGATGTATCTGTTCTCGGGGTCAACATCGCAGCGTGAGTGTAATCCGCGAACCCAGTCGTTAGAGTCGCCGAGAACATCCCAAACCTTATTGTCAACGCGGGTCATAATAAGCATATTGAGTACAACATAAACCGAGTCGGTAATCTCTACGCCGATTTTAGCAAGAGGAGAACCGATGGGTCCCATAGAATAGGGGATTACATACATTGTGCGTCCCTTGTAGCTGCCGCGAGCTATTTTATAAAGCTTGTCGTACATTTCAGCGGGGTCGCACCAGTTGTTTGTAGGACCAGCCTCTTCCTTTGTGGTTGTGCAGATGAAGGTGCGGTCCTCAACGCGTGCAACATCGTTAGGATTGGTTCTGTGAAGGTAGCAACCGGGAAGCTTATCCTGATTTAAAGCTTCAAGCTCACCTAAACGAACAGCCTCTGCACGAAGCTCGTCGCGTTGTGCATCACTGCCGTCAATCCACATTACTTTTTCAGGCTGTAAGAGTTCTTTCATCTCTTCAAGCCATTTTAATACGGTAGGGTTCTTGGTCATTTTAATTTCTCCTTGAATATATTAGCGATTTTGTAAAAATCCAATTTTCACCAAATACATTATACCAAAAAAACTCTCTTTATTCAAGAAAAAAATAAAAAAAGGCAGAAATTTTATCTGCCTTTAAAAACTTTTCTAAATGCTATCTTCATATAGTAAATAGTTTTAAGCGAAAAGCGTCTGATTGGTAAGAGCCGCACATAAGCTATATATTTTTTGTTATCAAAGGTTAAAAGCTTTTCGTTTTTATAAATGGCTGTTATCTTTGCCAAAATCTGACTAGGCAAAATCCCATTTTCTAAACGGAACTGATTATCTCCGCACATTGAAATAGTGTCAGAAATTTTTACTATTCGGTGGATAACAAACATTCCGTTTTGACGCCGATAAAGAACTATATCGCCTTTTTTAAAATCCTGTGAAGAGGAGAGCACAACAGAATCCTCTCCCTCGCGAAGCAGAGGAAGCATACTTTTACCCTTTGGATAAAACCGATATGTACCGCCTGCCGCCAATCCCTCGGCTATCAGCGGATAAAGTTCCGCAAGCTTTAAATTTTCGTTCATAAGAACTCCTTTATTTGTTCTACACCTTTATTTTAATACATAAAGCGGAAAAAAGATAGTAAAATTTTTTAAAATGTGGTATAATTTAAAAACAAAAAAGGGAGGAAACTGTTATGTTTAAAAGAATAGTTGCAGTAATATTGTTTGCGCTGTTGACAGTTACTTTTTGTTCCTGCAAAAAGGAAACAGCAAGCACACCGTCAGGCAGCGTGTCGGACAACAACTCTACAACGGCGAATGTGACACCTGACAACTCTTCTTCAATCGAAATCGATGAGGTTGAATACGACCCGCAGAACAAAAACAACTCAGATTTTTCAGGTCAGCCCTACGAGGTGGGAGAATTCACCCCACAAAACATAAAGGCTAAGGGTATAGACGTATCTAAATGGCAGGGAAGGATAGACTGGAACCGTGTGGCCAAGGCAGGAGTAGATTTTGCGATTATCCGTATAGGCTATCGTGGGGAGAACGGTAAAATATATAAGGATGAAAATGCTGACTACAATATTCAGCAAGCGCAAAAGTCAGGAATCCTTGTGGGAGTTTATTTCTTCTCTACGGCGATAAGCGCCATCGAAGCCAAGGAGGAGGCAAGCTGGACAGCTTCTCAGATAAAGGGTTACAGCATTTCTTATCCCGTGGTCTTTGACTGTGAGGGCTTTACCGACAGTGACAGCCGTATGTTTAAACTTAGCAAAACACAGAGAACCGACAATGCGATGACGTTTTTAAGCGAGGTTAAAGCGTTGGGCTATGAGGCTATGTTCTATGCTTCTAAAAACGGTCTTGAAGGAAACGAGTGGGACACCGAAAGGATAGAAAAGTCCTATAAAATATGGGTGGCACAGTATAGTCTTAACAAGTCTGAGCCCGAAAAGCTTACCTACCGCGGTAGATGCGATATGTGGCAGTACACAAATTCGGGCAAGATTGACGGAATAGAAACAGCGGTCGACCTTAATGTTTCTTATTTTAAACCAAAGAAGGTAAGCCCTAAGGATTCGAGTGCCGCTCCGAATGATGCCGAGCCTCCAAAGACTTTTGCCGAAATGCAATATACCGAGGTGAACGAGCAGGTCACGGCAAAGGATACGGTATACCTAAGAGAAGGCCCGAGTGCAAGCTATAAGAGTGTAGGAACCCTCAAAAACGGCGATGTGCTTACTCGCATAGCGGTAGGCAAAAACGGATGGTCAAAGCTACTGTTTGGCGGCAGCACGGTATATGCAGTATCAAGCTATCTTACCACCGACCTTTCTTATAAAACACCCAACACAGATATAGTTGAGGGAAATGTTTTCACACCTAAAACAGATGAGGTGACCGCCAAGGACACGGTAAATCTGCGCGAGAAGCCCACCACAGACAGTGCTGTTGTAGGAGTAATAAACAACGGTGAGTTTTTAAAACGCACAGCTGTGAGCGATAAAGGCTGGTCGAGGCTTACATACCAAGGGAAAACGGTCTATGCCGTAACAAGCTATCTTACAACAGAACGACAACAAGCTTCTTCTATGCCCGCAGAGGAAATGGTATTCCGCTCGGCAAATGAACAGGTGACCGCGAAAGTGGAGGCGAATCTTCGCGATAAGCCTACTACCGAGGGCTCGAATGTGGTAGGAATCCTTAAAAACGGCGAGTTTGTAAAGCGGACGGGAATTAGTGATAAAGGCTGGTCGAGGCTTGAATATAATGGCAAGACAGTCTATGCCGTTTCGAGCTATCTTACCCTTGATGCCGATAATACAGGAACGGACGAGATGATTTTCAGGGACGCAGACGGCGAGGTGACCGCCAAGACTGAAACAAATCTTAGGGATAAGCCAACAACCGATGGCTCAGAGGTTGTTTATCTGCTTAAAAACGGTGAATTTTTAAAGCGAACGGGAATTAGTGATAAAGGCTGGTCAAGACTTGAATATGACGGCAAAACCGTCTATGCTGTTTCAAGCTATTTAGAGGAGAAATAAAATGATACTTTACGGTAAAAATGAGTTTTCAAAGCAGCAGCTTTTCTCTGATGAGAATACATACAATCTTTTAAGCTTTGCGGAAAAATACGGCATAAGAGGAAATCTTGTTAAGGCAAAAATCGCTTGGATTATTATGAACGATGAAAACCCCTTCTCTCTTTCTGCCGAAAGAAATAAAAACACAGGCTCGATTGATGCATTGGCAAGAGGCGATATCGCCGAGCTTAGAAAGCTTTTCTTCACACAGCCCGATAAGGCTTTTGAGAACTACCTGCCTTTAAATGAAAACATTTCGGGCGAGGAGGCAAGAATCGGCAGGCTCATAACCAATTTTACAGAAAGGCTCGACCAAGCCTTGAACGATGAGGAGTTTTTTGTCGTAGTAAAGGATTTTTATACAAGACAAGGCGTGGGAGCGTTTGGCATAAACAAAGCCTTTTATATGCAGGATGACGGAACTTTAATGCCTGTTTCTCATATAAAAGATACCGGATTTGAGGAACTTTGCGGATATGAAAGCCAAAAGCAAAAGCTAATAGCCAACACAAAAGCCTTTGCAGAGGGTAAAGAGGCGAACAATGTTTTGCTTTACGGGGACAGCGGCACGGGAAAATCAACCTCGATTAAGGCTGTGCTTAATATGTTCTTTGATAAGGGAATTCGTATGATACAGATACAAAAGCACCAGTTTGTACACCTTAATACCCTTACCGAAAAGCTTAAAAAACGAAATTACCGTTTTGTGCTTTATATGGACGACTTGTCCTTTGAGGATTTTGAGGTCGAGTATAAGTATCTCAAAGCCGCAATAGAGGGAGGACTTGAAGAAAAACCTGAAAATGTACTGATTTATGCTACCTCTAACCGCCGCCATTTAATAAAGGAAACCTTTGGCGAGCGCGAGGGAGATGATATTCACAGAAACGAGTCGGTACAGGAAAAGATTTCCCTTTCGGACCGCTTTGGCTTACAAATATACTACCCAAAGCCAGAACAACAGCAGTATTTTGACATAGTGTTGCATCTGGCTTCGCAAGAGGGTATAAATATAAAAGAGGATGAGCTGATAGCCAAGGCGAGAAAATGGGGAATGTCGCACGGCGGATTTTCCGGCAGAACGGCAAAGCAACTTATCTTAAATCTTAAAACAAAAGAAGAGTGATTAATCACTCTTCTTCTTTTTTTTGAAAATTCCTAAAAGACCTGCGACTATTAAAAAGCCTCCGAACACCTTTGAAAGATAATCGACAGGAATAATATCACTCAGCCAAAATCCGATTGCGGCGCCTAAAAGACCGCAAAGCATAAAGGGCAAAACGGTTTTCCATTTAATTTGCTTTTTTATAGCATAAATAACCGTTGCCAGAATACCGATAGGAATAAAAAACAAAATATTTACGCCTTGGGCTGTCAGCTGCGGCACATGGTCAATATATATAAGATAAATGAGTAAAACTGCGCCGCCGCCGAGTCCCATTGACGCAATTACACCCGATAAAAGACCTGCAATTGCTGTAATCATAAGAACATCCTAACTCCAAGATATACCATAAAGCCCCCAAAGATTCTCACAAGCCAAAGCGGAGAAATTTTTTTAAGTATAAGCGTACCTAAATACGCTCCTATAAGCCCTCCCGGCAAAAAGGGTAAAACATCAGAGATTTCCATTCTTCCGTTAATAAGATAAAGTATTGCAGAGAGCAGGGCTATGGGTAAAATCACGGCAACCGCGTTAGCATGGGCCTCCTTTGCAGAGAGCCCCGCCTTTTTTAAGGAGGGAACAGCAATCATTCCGCCTCCCGCACCGAGAAGCGCAGACACAATACCGGTAATAAGTCCTAAAACACAGGTAATAATTTTCTTTTTCATAAAATTAATTTTTACATCTTTAAAAAAAATATACCGAGAAAAGCTCGGTATATTTTGTAAAAATTAAAATTTAAAGCTTTGAAAATCCGAAGCTGTTGACAAGCGCATCCAACTTTATGCCTTTTTTGCAAAGCGGACAGTCGTGAGAAGAGTAGCCTGCATAATCGGGTAAATCGTTCGGGTCGAAAACCGAATTGACCTTAACTCCGTCAATTTCGTGGGATGATGCGAAAATCGAGCCGACACCCACAACCTTTCCGCCGTAGTAGTTTATAGCCTCAATTGCAGCTTTTGCAGTGTATCCTGTTACAACCGAAGCGGCTAAAACAAGCACATGCTTGCCCTGTATCATAGGAGTAATATTATCTCTAAAAATCAGTTGATTTCCCGAGGTGTTTTCGGGTGTGATAATATAGATTGTCTGATGTGCATTTATATTGACAAAGTTGGCATCTGTCAGCTCCCCCGCAAGACAGGTACCGATAACCTCGGTTCCGTCAAGGCAGAGAATAGTATCTACAATGGTGGTTGAGTGATAATATGTGCGCAGGGCGTGAGCGACCGCCTTTGCCTCGGAAAGACGGGACTTTTGAGTGGTTATATCAATATAATAATTGATATGGCTTCGACCTGTTGCGAAGTGACCTTTGTGAATTCTAAGGTACAAGTCTTTGTGCTTTGTTCCAATTTTAAAAACAGGTGCTGACATAAAAGATTCCTCCAAAACTCAAAGGACTTTATTTACCGAAAAGAGTAATACTCGCCTCGGTTCAAAAAGCCCTTTTTTTAATTTTACAATATAAAGTTTTATTTTACAAGGAAAAATTTTCAAATTTCTAAAATTTTTATGTATTCCGGATATTTTCCGCTTGATGAATAAATATCAGCTCCGTGTCTTGCAAAATTTTCAAGCAAGTCAAGAATTTCACTTGTGATGATTTCTCCGGGAGCAATTATAGGACTTCCCGGAGGATAGGCAAAAATGTACTCTGCCGAGGTTTTTCCTGCTGACTGCTCTGACATTATGTAAACCGATGACATATCCCTCGCCTCAAACAGCGAAAATTCGCGCAAGGGGACGATTTGCTCGAAAATTTGATTATTTTGCTCATAAGAGAGCCTTTTATCAATTTTTTTTAGTGCCGAAAAAAGCTTATTAAATCCTTTGTCAGTATCGGCAATACTTGTCATAGCAAGGCAAAAATCTGCCTGTGCCATCTCGCAGGAAATTCCGTATTCACGGAGAAGCCCTTTAAGCATAAATCCATTAATATCGGTGTTCCCAGTTACAAGGCAGAGCTTGGTTTTATCAAAATCGAATGAACCGCTGCCGTCATATAAAGAAATATGTTTAAGACTAGCACATTTTTTATAAAAAGCATCAAGGCGTCGGCAAAAAGCCGAAAAAAGCCTTTCTCCCTTATTCATTATAAGCTCGGTCATGTCATCTAGTGAATAAATAATAGGATATGGCGGACTGCTGCTTGCAAAGGTGCAAAGAGCCTCGGAGATTAAGGCGGGCTCGACACGGTCGGAACAGATATGAAGCATAGCGGCACCCGTCATGCACGGAAGTGTCTTATGAGCGCTTTCGATTACAATATCCGCACCCAAAGACCGCGCACTTTCGGGTAAGCTGTCGCAAAAACCGAGATGCACTCCATGAGCTGAGTCAACAATCAAAAGAGAATTATTTTTGTGAACGATATCGGCAATAGAGCTAATATCACTTATAATTCCCTCATAGGTGGGACTTGTTATGACTACCGCCGCGGCAGGCGCAGAAGAAAGCTGTTTTTCAAGTTCTTGCGGATTTATTTCCCCGAAAACACCTAGAACAGAGTTTATTTTTGGGTAAATATAATCTGTTTCGAGTCTTAAAAGCTCTGCCGCCGACCAGACCGATTTATGACAGTTTCTCGCCATGATAATTCGGTCGTCTGCCTTAGTCACCGCCCTTATTGCCGCATGAATTGCACAGGTAGAGCCACCTGTGACATAAAATGTCCTATTAGTCCTAAAAATCTTTGAGGTGCGCTCCTCGGCATACTTAATAACACCCCTCGGTGCAAGAAGATTGTCGGTATCTTCGGTTTCTGTCACATCAAGGGGTGCATAGTTTTTTAAAAATTTGGGGTTTCGCTTGTGTCCGGGCATATGAAAGGGATAAACCCCTTTTATGCTCTTTTTAATCTTTTTTGCTATCATGTTTTTTTACAGAGTCCCAATACTCCTTAAATTTTTGCTCGGTTTTATTATCACCCGCAACATAAAATTTCTTATCCTTAATGTCATCGGGCAGATATTGCTGATTTATCCAATGGTTAGGGTAGGCGTGAGGATATTTATAAAATTGTCCCGGATTCTTAGCTTCGGCACCGTCAAAATGCTTATTTTGAAGCTGCCTTGGAACTGCGCCGCCCTTTTGAAGTGCAACCAAATCCATAGCCGAATTTATAGCCTCATAAGCCGAGTTGCTTTTGGGTGAGGTTGCAACAAGAATCACGGCATTTGCAAGAGGGATTCTCGCTTCGGGAAGCCCCAGCGCATTCGCGGTATCAACCGCCGCCTTTACGATAGGGATTATCTGAGGATAAGCAAGCCCCACATCCTCCGAGGCGCAAACCATAAGTCTTCTGCAAGCGGAGGGAAGGTCGCCTGCTGCAAGCAGACGGGCAAGATAATAAACTGCGGCGTCGGGGTCACTTCCCCTCATCGACTTTTGATAGGCAGAGATAATATCGTAATGCTCGTCGCCCTCTCGGTCGTATCTGACAGAGGAATGTGAAAGCAACTGCTCACAGACATCCTCGTTAACCTCGGCAACGCCGTCTTTAAGACAGGTGAGAACACAAAGTTCCAAGGTGTTAAGAGCACGTCTTACGTCGCCCGAGCAGCTTTTTGCGATTTTTGCGGCAACCTTATCGTCAAGCACAACCGAAATGTTCTTTTCCGCACTCAGGAAGTCGGCTGCGCGTTTGACGGCGGGGACAATTTCCTCGGCGCTAAGCTCCTTAAACTCAAAAACTGTACTGCGGCTTAAAATAGCGTTATAGACATAGAAAAACGGGTTTTCTGTTGTCGATGCAATAAGCGTAATATCTCCATTTTCGATGTATTCAAGCAGTATTTGCTGTTGCTTTTTGTTAAAGGACTGAATCTCATCGAGATAAAGCAGAACACCGCCTGCCGCTTCAATGCCTCCAAGCTCGCCTATAATAGACTTAATATCAGAGGTTGAGGCAGTAGTTGCGTTAAGATAATAAAGCTTTTTTTGACATTTTTCGGCAATAATTTTTGCAACCGTTGTCTTTCCGACACCCGAAGGTCCAAAGAAAATAAGGTTAGGAATCTCGCCCGATTCAATGATTTTTCTTAGAACCTTACCTTCGGCTAAAAGATGCTTTTGACCTGCAACCTCCTCTAACGAAGAGGGCCTTACACGGTCTGCAAGGGGCTTTGACACGGGCGTCACATCCTTTTGTTAAAAAAATATAGTTTGCCGAAACGCTGAAAAGCGCTTCGGCAGACATTATCAGTAAAGGGGATATTTTTTACAAATTTCGGCTACACCGTTAGAGATATAGTCCTTTTTATTATCGAAATCGGTAATGGCAAGGCTGATGAACTCAGCAATCTTGTCCATATCCTCTGTGTTTAGACCTCTTGTAGTAGCGGCAGGAGTACCAACTCTAAGACCGCTTGTAACAAATGGGGATTGAGGGTCGTTTGGGATAGCGTTTTTATTTGCGGTAATGTGAACTTCGTCAAGACGATGTTCAAGTTCCTTACCCGTTACATCGGTGCCGACAAGGTCAAGCAGCATAAGATGATTGTCTGTACCGTTTGAAACAAGCTTTACACCGCGCTTTGTAAGTCCGCTTGCCAGAGCCTTTGCATTTTCAATAATTCTTTTTTGATATTCCTTAAATTCAGGCTTTAATGCCTCGCCGAAGCAAACAGCCTTAGCGGCAATAACATGCATTAAAGGACCGCCCTGATTACCGGGGAAGACAGCCTTATCAATAGCCTTTGCGAGAGACTCTTTACAAAGGATAAGTCCGCCACGGGGACCACGGAGGGTTTTATGTGTGGTGGTAGTAACAATGTCGGCATAGGGAACGGGGCTCATATGAAGACCTGCGGCAACAAGTCCTGCTATATGCGCCATATCTACCATAAACAGAGCACCGACCTCTTTTGCAATATCGGCAATTATATCAAAGCGTATCTCGCGAGCATACGCAGAAGCGCCTGCAACAATGAGCTTCGGTTTGCAGTCAAGGGCGATTTTTCTCATCTCATCATAGTCAATAAAACCGTCATCACTAACACCGTAAGGAACGAAATTATAGTTCTTACCCGAAGCATTTACGGGAGAACCGTGTGTAAGATGTCCTCCGTGTGCTAGGTTCATACCCATAACGGTGTCGCCGTGCTCAATAACGGCAGAGTAAGCCGCCATATTAGCCTGAGCACCTGAGTGGGGCTGAACATTAGCGTGGTCAGCGCCGAAAAGTTCACAAGCGCGCTTTCTTGCAATATCCTCAACGATATCGACATATTGACAGCCGCCGTAATAACGCTTGCCGGGAAGACCCTCGGCATATTTGTTTGTAAGTATCGAGCCCATCGCAGCCATAACTGCGGGAGATACAAAGTTTTCACTGGCAATCAGCTCAATGTTTTCCTGCTGTCTTTTGTGCTCCTTTTCCATAGCAGCAGCAACATCGGGGTCAAAATCTGCTACAAAGCCTATACTGTTCATTAAATTCTCGTACATTTTTTATCCTCCATTGTTTTACATCTTTCTCTATTTTACCCTAAATTTCACTTAAATTCAAGCGTTATATGATAATAAATTATATCTGGTGTCTTACAACACCATACTCATCATCTAAGCGGAAATACGGGCAGTAAAATTCACGGCTGCCGCAAAAGCGCATATACTCATCCTCATCAAGATTGACAAGACAGGAATAGCACTCATCCTCTTCATCAAAAACGTAATTTACGCACATTTCACAGCTGGCAGAATTGTTTTCTTTTTTCATATTTTCTCCTAAAATAACAGGGACGGCAAGCCATCCCCGTTAGCCTAATACTATTTAATTTCGGTAATATCATAAGGCGTTGTCTGATACACAAAGTAGTTAAGCCAGTTTGAATATTGCAAATTAGCACAGCTTCTCCAAGTAACTCTGGGCTCCTTAGTATCGTCATCATTCGGAAAATAGTTTTTTGGAATAGAAATGGGCAAGCCTGCATTTTTATCACGCAAATATTCCTTTTTAAGTGTATCCGCATCGTATTCCGAGTGACCTGTAATAAAAATCTGTCGACCTCTGTCGGTAGCCACGGCATAAACACCCGCTTCCTTTGAGGAGGCTAAAATTTTAAGCTCAGGCACCTTTTCAATGTCTTCACGGAGCACGGTGGTGTGTCTTGAATGAGGAACCGAAAATACATCATCAAAACCTCTAAAAAGCATAGAACTCTTGCGGTCAACGGTATGCTCAAAAATGCCGAAAAGCTTTTCATTTAGAGGATGTTTTTCTATACCGTAATGGTAGTAAAGCGCAGCCTGAGCACCCCAGCAAATATGGAAGGTGCTGGTTACATGGGTCTTACTCCACTCCATAATTTCGCAAAGCTCATCCCAATATTCAACCTCTTCAAAGGCAAGATGCTCAACCGGAGCCCCTGTTATTACCATTCCGTCGAACTTTCTGTCCTTAACGCTGTCAAAGGTCTTGTAAAAGGTTAGCATATGCTCTTCGGAGGTATTTTTCGACTTGTGAGTAGAGGTTTTCAAAAGCTCAACCTCAACCTGTAAGGGAGTGTTACCGAGAAGGCGAATAAGCTGGGTTTCGGTAACAATCTTTGTAGGCATGAGATTTAAAATTAATAATTGAAGAGGACGGATGTCCTGAGTGAGAGCTCTGGTTTCAGTGATGACAAATATATTTTCATCATTTAATACCTTAGTAGCCGGAAGCTCGTTAGGAATTTTAATGGGCACTACTTTGCCCTCCTTTAAAATTAAATATTGGCCAAAGCCTGCTTGATATCTTCAATCAGGTCATCGGCATTTTCAAGACCTATCGACAGTCTGATAAGGTCGGGCGCAATGCCTGCTTCGATTAGCTGTGTTTCACTAAGCTGTCTGTGGGTGTGGCTGGCTGGGTGCAGAAGACAGGTTTTTGCATCAGCCACATGGGTAGCAATGCTGATAATATTAAGGCTATCCATAAACTTAATTGACTTTTCTCTGCCGCCCTTAACTGCGAAGGCAAGAACACCGCAGGTCCCGTTTGGCATATATTTTTTAGCAAGCTCGTTGTATTTATCATCTTCTAAATCGGCATAGTGAACCCAGGCAATTTTATTGTGCGACTTTAAAAAGCTTGCAACTTTAAGCGCATTCTCGCAGTGACGCTGCATACGGATATGAAGAGTTTCAAGTCCTAAGTTTAGATAAAATGCATTCTGAGGAGACTGAATTGAGCCTAAATCACGCATAAGCTGAGCTGTTGCCTTTGTGATAAACGCTCCCTTGCCGAATCTTTCGGCGTATGTAATTCCGTGATAGGATTCATCAGGAGTACAAAGACCGGGGAATTTATCGGCATATTTCATCCAGTCGAAATTACCGCTGTCAACAATACAGCCGCCAACGCCTACACCCTGACCGTCCATATACTTTGTGGTAGAGTGGGTTACAATATCTGCGCCCCATTCAAACGGGCGGCAGTTAATAGGTGTAGCAAAGGTATTGTCAACAATAAGAGGAACACCGTGCTTGTGCGCAAGGCGTGAAAACTTATCAAAATCAAAAACCGTAACGGTGGGGTTTGTAACCGTTTCACCGAAAACCGCCTTTGTGTTCGGCTTAAAGTATTTTTCGAGCTCCTCTTCGGGAAGGTCTTGGTCAACAAAGGTGCATTCAATACCCATTTTTTTAAGGGTAACACCAAAAAGATTATATGTACCGCCGTAAATTGCAGAAGAGGAAATAAAATGGTCCCCCGCTTCACAAATATTAAAAATAGCAAAGAAGTTTGCAGCCTGGCCTGATGAAGTAAGCATAGCTGCTACACCGCCTTCAAGCGCACATATTTTTGCGGCAACAGAATCGTTTGTAGGATTTTGAAGTCGGGTATAGAAGTAGCCTGTTTCTTCAAGGTCAAAGAGCTTTCCCATATAATCGCTTGTATCATATTTGAAGGTTGTGCTCTGGAAAACAGGAAGTTGACGCGGCTCGCCCTGGGTGGGCTTCCAGCCTTCATGAAGACATTTAGTTTCAATTTTCATAATTATTAACCTCCAAAGGAAAATTCACAAAATCAAATTTTTAGTTATTATAACATATAAAAATTAAAAAGAAAACAATTTTTATAAACATTTTCTTTTATATTAATTTAAAGATATCATCAAAGCAAGAGTGCCACGCTGCCCTTTTGTAGCTCGGTGAGAATGAAAAATATCACTGTTACAGCAGGTGCAAAGGTCGGCAACATCAATGTTTTTCGCAAGAATTCCACTGTTTATAAGTATCTGTCTGTTGACTTCTCGAAGATTAAGCATATATTTACCGTCCGACTTTTCGGTGTAGCATTTATCTCTTTGAAGAAAGGAAAGCTTTTTTATCTCGTTTATAACAGGGTCGTCAACCTCATAACAGCAAGACCCGATATTAGGACCGATGCCCGCAAGGATGTTTTCAGGCTTACAGCCAAAGCTTTCGACCATTACAGACACCGTTTTTGCGGCAATTTCTGCAACCGTGCCGCGCCAGCCTGCGTGGGAGGTTGCTACCGTTTTGGTAACGGGGTCGTAAAAGGCAAGAGGCGTACAGTCGGCATACTGGGTGACAAGCACCAAGCCGCTCTCATTTGTTACAAGCCCGTCTATGTCGTGGTAATCACGCTCAGACCAAATACCCTTGCCCGCATCCTCTTTTGTTACTATGCGGATGTTTGAGGTGTGGGTTTGCTGGCTTAATACAAGCTTGTCAGAGTCAACACCTATTGCGTCAGAAAAGATGCGGAAATTCTTTTTTACTGCGTCGGGGTCATCGCCCAGTGAAAAGCCAAAGCTCATAGAGGAACAGTGTCCCTTACTTACGCCGCCGAGCCTAGTTGAAAACCCGTGTCGGCAGCCGCCCGCCGCTTCAATTTTAGGAAAGGTGAAAAAGACAACCTCGCCCGATTTATGCAGATTTAGGGTGCTGGAATTTATCATATAACCACCTAAATATAAATAGTTTTATTTGTTGTGTAAATTACCATGCCAGGAAGGGCTCCCGCAGGCTTTTTTACAAACTTTACGGGAGTATAATCAATCGGCACATTAGTGCCGCTTGACGCCTTTGAGTTATCGCGCGCAAGCCTTGCGGCAAAGAAAAGGGTGCTTTCGGGCACCTCTTTACCCTCTGTAATTATTATAACATGACTGCCGGGGATATTCTTTGTGTGTAGCCAAATATCACGCTTATCGGCAATTTTTGTAGTAAGAAGGTCGTTTTCTCGGTTATTTCTGCCCACAAGCACGCAAAAACCGTCGGGGGAGGTGAATTTTAAAGGCTCCCTTTGTGCGACTTTTCGCCGAGACCTTACGGCTCTCCTTATATACCCCGCCTCAAAAAGCTCTTCTCTTAATTCATCAAGCTCTGATGATGTAGAGGCGCGAGTAAGACTGTCAAGCACCGAATCGAGATAAGCAAGCTCCTTTTTATCCTTAATAATGAGCTCGCTTAAAAGCTGTTCGGCTGTGTGAGCCTTTTTATATTCCTTAAAATATTTAGCTGCATTTGCCGCAGGGGACAAGGAAGGATTTAGCGGGATTGTCACCTTGGAGCAATTTTCATCATACCAGTTGTCAAGGGTAACCGATGAGGAGCCCTTTTCTATGGCATAAAGATTTGCCTTTAAAAGCTCGCCGAAAATTCGCTTTTGCTCACGCTCAGAACATTTTTTAAGGTCTTCAAGGCGGTATGCCATCTTCCTTTCGGTTCTTGTAATAAGGGTGGAAAGCAGCTTGTAGATGTCCTGTGCTTTATGCTTTATGTCGGCAGCCGCACTGCGTCTTCCGTAAAACTCCTCTAAAAGAAGGCTGTAAGAGGGCAGAACCTCGCTTTTATAAGAAGGTCCGTAGTGGGTTATCGGTATAAAGGAAAACTCCTTTGTTTCGCCGTCGGCGGTTGTTATAAGATATGGCAGAGGCTTTATCTCTTTAAAGCTGTTAAGACTGCTTTGAAGCAACGATTTTTGTCCGCCGTCAAGCTCGCTTGCAATTATTTCAAAGTCACCGAGTGCCTTAAAACAAATCTCCCTTGCCACTAATGGCGAAAGCCCGTCAATCGTGGAGGTCAATGCCGAATAGAGTGGTTTATTTAAAGTCGATATAGCAAAGAGTATTTCCTTTGAGCTTGCCTTTGAAATATCAGCCTTTATATCGGCTGCCAAAGGCACATACTGTGCGCCCGGCTGGATAAGACGGGCGGAGGATTCGATATCCGAGCGATGAATAGCATCGGTTATTTTGCCAAATTCATCGCAAAGGATAATGTTTGAGCGGTTAGAAAAAAGCTCAACTATAAGACGGGGGTAAACTCGGTCGCCAAGCTCGTTATAAGAGGAAAAGCCAATCTCAACAACTCGGTCAAGCCCAAACTGGCGTATATATTCTATTTTGGAATTGCCTAAATGCTTGCGCATAAGCTTGCAAAAGGTCGGGGGGTCGGCGGGATTTTCAAAGGTTTGAGCAGTAATATGAATCCTTGAAAAACCCGACTTGGCAGAAATCAGAAGCCTGCCCGAAAAATCCTTTGAACGAAGCAAAAAAACCAATTCGTCACGAGACGGTTGGTGGATTTTATCAATATGACAGCCGACTATACAGCCGAGCTCTTCTGTTAATAGATTAAGGAAAATTCCGTCAAGCGCCATTATTTTTCTCCGAGAATTATTTTAAGCTGTCGGCAAAGCTCACTATATAATAATGAGTCCTTGCCTGCATTTTCAAGGTCGTTTAAACATTTACTTGCAATTCTAAGCTGTTTTTGTATGTAGCGGCGGTCACAAGGGTTGTCAGCATTAAGCTTTCCTATGCGGTAAAAAACTTCGCTTTGAGGGGCACTTTCCCCACAATAAGCCGCTTTAATGACCGTGTAAAGTCTTCCGGAATCCTCGACTGCCTTTTCCAGCTGGATTTTAAACCCGTTACTGCAAAGATACCGACGCAAAGAATCGGCGGCGGTCATAGGCTGTAAGACAAGGGTGTAGTGTTCATTCTTCACCCAAGGACAGTTGTCTAAGATTCCCGAAATTACTTCGCCGCCCATACCTGCAATCACTATACAGTCAACCTCATTCGGCAAAACGGCTTCAAGTCCGTCGCCAAGACGCAGTTCAATGTTCTTAGTGCCTGTTTTTTCAATATTTGTCTTTGCCGATAAAAGAGGTTTTTCTTTTATATCACAGGCGAGAACCAGGGGCGAAATACCCGCTTTAATAAGAGAAATCGGCAGATGACCGTGGTCAGTGCCGATATCCGCTACCCTTGCACCTGTGGGCACCAGAGTTTGTACAGTATATAATCTGTTTTTAAGTTGCCGCATTATTTATTGAAATAAGCGTTAAGCTTTGCAACTAGCTCATCAGCATTTGTACCGTGAACCTCACAAGCCTGCTCGATGGTCTCTCCTCTGGAAGCGGGACAGCCAAGACAGTGCATTCCTATCTCAAAAAAGTATTCGGCACAGCCTACATCCATATCAAGAACATCGCCTATAAGCATATCTTTTGTAATTGTAACAGCCATTTTTATATCTCCTTAATTTTTAAATTTTGTTGCTTCGCAAATGATGTTACTTCGTAATGATGTTGCCTTCGGCAATGATGGTTCACCTTGCGGTGAAATTAAGGTGTGCCTACGCCACAGGCGTGCATCATAGGACGAAGTCCTACATCATTTAAAAAAGTTTTGTCGATTTTGACAAATCATCTCTGCCGTGATTATAGAGCTTGCGGTTATCCATTGACCACAGTCTTCCCGAAAATTCACCCTTTTCGGTTTTTTCACTGACCTCTCGCATCTCAAACATACGGGCGTCAAGCATATCAAGCTCGCTTAAAAGCTCTGCCTCAATAAAGGCGGGGCGGACAGCGGCACCAAATTCAGGATTGCCGTGGTGGGAAAGCACCATGTGTTCAAGAAGCATAACTACTTCCCCTGTAATACCTAGCTTGTCGGCGGCTTTTCTTATCATTATAGCTCCGTCAGCAAGGTGTCCAATCAGATTTCCTCTTACGGTATAACCGGTAGCAAGACCCGAAGAGGAGGTCTCGTACTCCGCTGTTTTTGCAATATCGTGCAAAATTGCTCCCGACAAAAGAAGCTCGCGGTCAACAAAGGGGTAAACCTCGCAAACCCTCTCTGCTAGACGGACAATTGAAAGGGTGTGCATTAAAAGTCCGCCTCGAATAGCGTGATGAAGCTTGTATGCGGCAGGCCAGAAAAGAAGCTTTTCCTTATTCTCATTAAGTAAAGCGGAAACTACTGCTTTGAGGTCAGAGTCCTCAAACGACTCAGCGATACTTAAAAGCTCACTAAACATCTTCTCGCAGTCATAATCTGCGCTTGCCACAAAATCCGCAGGGTCAAGACCGTCAAGCGCGGTAGCAACACGAATTTTCTCTATACGGATTTGGTCTGCACCGTTATAAGAGGATAGAGCCCCTCTTATTTTTACAATATCTCCGGCAGAATATTCGCCGTGCACGGCAGGAACATAAGACCAAAGCTTTGCGTTCACCTCTCCGCTTTTATCCGAGAGGAGCATATCAAGATAAGTATCGCCCTTGGAAGAGGTCTTGCGCTCTACCGATTTTATAAGTAAAAAGCAATCTATAAGACCACTCTGACCGGCAGGGGTAAAATTCATAATTTTGCTCCTTTATAATTAATGTGTCAGATAATATTTAACAAGATTTTGAAGAAGGGTATCCCTGTCCACTCTGCGTATAAGATTTCTTGCGCCCATGTGGGTGGTAATATATGTTGGGTCCTCTGAAAGAATGTATCCTACTATCTGATTTATGGGATTATAGCCCTTTTCTTTAAGGGCATCATAAACGGTAAGAAGGATATTCCTTATTTCTTGCTCTTGGTCTGTTCCGATAGAAAAGGTTTGGGTTTTATCCAGCATAAACACACCTGTCTTTCAAAAAGGATTTTAATATATATATTTTATAATAAATTATAAATTATTACAAGGGGTAATTAAAAATTATCTAAGCTCTACACCGCATGCGGCAAGCTTTTTGATAATTTTATCCTGAACAGCGGCAGATTGCTCATCGGTAAGGGTTGCTTCTGCCGAGCGCAGAGTAACCCTGAAAGCCACACTCTTTTTGCCACTTGGAATTTGCGAGCCGATATAAACATCGAAAAGCTCAACCTGTTCACACAGCTTGCCCGCAGCCTCTTTAATTACCTTTTCCATCCTACCGACAGCAAGGTCGATATCACAAAGAAGGGCAAAATCACGCTCTACAGCAGGGAATTTGGGCAGCTGGCGGTAGATAACCGCAGGCTTTTCAATCTTATAAAGCTCATCAAGCTTGATTTCGGCAACATACACCTTTGTATCAAGGTCGTATTTAGCACATACCGAGGGGTGAAGCTCACCAAAAACGGCAAGGTCCTTTCCGTCGAATGTAGCCACTGCTTGCCTACCGGGGTGGAGATAAGGCTCAGAGCTTCTTTCGTATTCTGCCTTCACTCCACGGGTTTCAAGCACTGCTTCAACCAAGCCTTTAAGTGTAAAGAAATCTTCCTCTTCGCCGTAAACGCCGATACTCAGCGTAGCTAGCTCATCGGGCTGAGCGTCAAGAGGCAAGGAATGAGGAACAAACCTTTTACTTATTTCAAAAAGGCGAGCCGCTTTGTTTTTGCGGTTAAAATTGGTCGAAAGCACGGTAAGCATATTTGTAGTAAGCTGAGTTCTCAGGGTAGAATACTCATCCCCCAAAGGATTAAGTATTTTAATTGCGGTGCGCCTTTTGTCGTCCTCAGCCAGCATAAGATTATCAATAGCCTTGGAAGATATAAATGAATAGGTAGCGATTTCTCGGCAACCTAAGCTGCAAAGCACCGACTTTACAAGGTCATCTTTGAGCCTTGAACCTAATTTTTTACCGCGAGAGAGAGAACCCTTCATAGAGGTGCCTACAATATGGTCATAGCCATAAATTCTCATAACCTCTTCGGCAAGGTCGGCCCTGCCCTCAACATCATCGCGAATTGAGGGAACCTTTACGGTAAGCTTTTCCCCGTCAAGAACTGTGGGAAGCTGCAAACGGTTTAGAATGTCAACAATTATGTCGGTCGGAACATCTACGCCTAAAAGGGAGGTGATATCCTTAACCGTTGTGTTTATAATTCTGTCCTCGGGAAGACCTTCATTAAGGTCAATAACGCCCTCAACTATGTCGCCGGCATCAAGCATATCAATAAGCTGTAAAGCGCGTTCCATAGCGTATTCAACATTCTTTATATCAATACCTTTTTCGAATCGACCGCTTGACTCGGTGCGAATTCCCAATGCTCTTGCTGTATGACGGATAGAGTCGCGGCGGAACTTTGCGCTTTCAAAAACAAGCTCGACGGTATCCTCTTTTATTTCGGAGTTAAGGCCGCCCATAATGCCCGCAAGACCGGTTGCGTTTTGCGAATCGGCAATAACCAGCATATCGGATGAGAGATTATGCTCCTTTTCATCAAGAGTAGTTAGCTTTTCGCCGTCGTATGCCCTGCGCACTACAATCTTCGAGTCCTTTATTTCTCTGCGGTCAAAGGCGTGCATCGGCTGACCTGTTTCAAGCATAACAAAGTTGGTAATATCGACAATATTGTTAATGGGACGCATACCCGAAGCCTTAATTGCTCGCTTCATCCAGTCGGGAGATTCCTTAATGCGAAGATTTTTGACCGCTCTGCTGATGTAACGGGGGCAGATGTCAAAATCTTTTACTTCAACATTTACATAGTCGTGAATGTCGCCGCCCTTTGTAGTGTAGGTGGGAACGGGAGGATGAAATTCCTTCTTTAATACAACACCTATTTCCTTGGCAACACCAAGCACACAGTTGCAGTCAGGACGGTTGGCGGTAATTTTAAAATCAATAATATAATCGTTAAGACCGAGAATATCTCGCATATCGGTGCCTGCCGGGTACTCATCCTTTAATATGAGTATGCCGTACACCTCGGCACCCGGATAATCGTAATCTTTAAGACAAAGCTCCTCGCCTGAGCAGAGCATTCCGTTTGACTCTACGCCACGAAGCTTGCCCTTCTTTATATGCATACCGTTGGGCAGATAGCTGTTATCTAGTGCAGCAGGAACAAGTGCGCCAGGGGAAACGTTATCAGCACCAGTAACGATTTGAACTGGGGCATCGCCACCCACATCCATTTGGCAAATCTTTAAATGGTCGCTGTTCTCGTGGGGGGCAAGTGAAATAATTCGTGCGGCAACAACATTCTTGCAGGTGTCTGCAAGGTTTACACACTCCTCTATCTCGAAGCCTGCCATGGTCATTTTATTGCAAAGTTCTTCGACGGAAACATCTATATCAACATAGGTTTTTAATTGGTTAAGTGAGATCTTCATATTAAACTACCTCCTTCTTCTAAAATTGCTCTAAGAAACGCAAATCGTTTTCAAAGAGGAGTCTTATGTCGCTTATCTTATAGCGTGTGATTGCAAGTCGGTCAATGCCTATACCAAAAGCAAAGCCGGAGTATTCCTCAGGGTCAATACCGCAACCGCGAAGCACATTCGGGTGCACCAGACCGGCGCCAAGAATTTCTATCCAACCGCTGCCCTTGCAAACACGGCAGCCCTTTCCGCCACACTCAGAGCAGGAAACGTCGACCTCAACGCTCGGCTCGGTGAATGGGAAGAATGAGGGACGGAATTTTACCTTGGTGTCCTCGCCGTAAATCTCGCGGGCAAACTGTTCAAGAACGCCTTTAAGGTCGCAAAGGGTAATTCCTTTATCAACAACAAGGCCCTCCATCTGATGAAATACGGGAGAATGGGTAGCGTCAACCTCGTCGGCACGGAAAACTCGTCCGGGGCAAACTATCTTAATCGGAGGCTTGCGGTTTTCCATCGTTCTTATCTGGGTTGCCGAGGTCTGCGAACGCAAAAGCAAATTAGGATTTAAGAAAAAGGTGTCCTGCATATCTCTTGCGGGGTGGTCGGCAGGCACGTTTAGTGCCTCAAAGTTATAGTAATCTGTTTCAACCTCGGGGCCGTCAACAACATCAAAGCCCATGGACTGAAAAATATCTATAAGGTCGTTTGTTACAACATTTATTGGATGAAGTCCGCCAACAGTTCTTTTCTTTGCGGGCATCGTAATGTCAAGTGTTTCTTCAAGCAGCTTTGCCTGCATAGCAGACTCTTTAAGCCTTTCGGCACAACGGGCAATTTCACAATCAAGCTCGGACTTTACACTGTTTACAAGCTGACCCATCTGGGGACGCTCTTCTGCCGAGAGAGAACCCATCTGCTTTAATATAGCGGTAAGCTCTCCTTTCTTTCCTAAATACTTAACACGAATTTCCTCGATGTCTTTAAGCTGATTTGCCGAGGCTATTTCGGCAACGGCAGAAGCCTTTATTTTTTCAAGCTGTTCTCTCATTACAAATCCTCCAAATTTCTTTTGAGTAAAAAAATAAACCTCATCCCAACATTTTGGGACGAAGCTTTAAAATCAAAACTCCGCGGTACCACCCGCATTTTTGCTGCACACATAGAGCAAACACTCTGTCGGCGTGTAACGGAGCCGTACCGTCGAAGCCTACTAATTATTTCAGCCTCGCTGCTCAAAAGGGAACTTCAACAGTAGCTTTTTAACCATCCTTTCAGCCGAGGGACAGCTCTCTTTGTAAAAATCAAACTGTTTACTTTTCTTTGTCATAGCATTCTAACAATGATATAATAACACCGCCTTGAAAATTTTTCAAGTGTTTTTTAAAAATGAATATATTTTACAAAGATAATATATGAAAATATAATATATACATTATAAATATATACAAAAAAGGAATAATTTGGGTAAAGCCTGTATATAATAGTTAAAGCGCATAAAAACTATGCTGATTATATAGCAAAATGCCCCTAAAATGCCGAAAAAATAAAAAACAAAAAATTTTTTAAAAAAAGTGTTGACAAGGCATTTCCTTTGTGGTAATATAATCAAGCTGTCGCAAAAAAGCGGAGCAAAAACTGTACCTTGAAAATTAAACAACGACTTAAAGAAAAGAAATTGGACCCGACAATTTTGATGAGAAATTATCAAGTAAATTTAAGGACAAATTCAGACAAAGCGCTAGTTTTGTTTGGAATGAGT
>JAFXIJ010000014.1 GCA_017533175.1 Clostridia bacterium | reverse complement strand
TAAAAAAATACTTGACCTTATGAGGTAGATGTGCTATAATTACTCTACCTCTGTGGGTTCTTTTTTTTTGCAAAAAGAACCTTGTTCCAAAACTTTTGCCGCATATTGTATGTGCTTGTCCCGCCTTGCCCAAAATGTTGGGTAAACGGGTTGTATGTGACAAAAAGTATGAGGGAGGCTAATAGCTTTTTCAAAGACCAGGAATTTGAAAAAGACAAGACAAAATTCCGTAAAACGGGAGGTGCCGTCATGAGAGTGAAAATCACACTCGCTTGCACAGAATGTAAGCAGAGAAATTACAACACAATGAAAAACAAGAAGAATGATCCTGACAGACTTGAAATGAACAAGTATTGTAGGTTCTGCAAAAAGCACACAGTACACAAGGAAACAAAGTAAGGAGGGAAAGCATGAAGACAACAAACAAAATCAGTCAGATTGCTGCGATTATATGCGCAGTAGCGGCTCTTGTTCTTTTCTTTTTCCCCTTTGTCAGTTTTAGTGTAAGCGGTTCCGCCAGTATGGAACTTACCGGTGCGCAGCTTGCTGTTGGAGATAAGCTAGAAGGAGGAATGCAGCTTTATAAGTCTGCACACATAACCTTCTGTGGTTTACTCACAATTCTTGCTGTTGCGTTTGGCGCAGGTACTTTTGCTAAAAGCAAAAAGGTCAAGTATGTAGCACCTGCATTTGCGCTCACCGGTGGAATTTATATGCTGGTTATCTATCTAAGCCGAGTAGGTCGTTTTGTTGACACAAGACCTCTTACAGGTGTGACCGGCAGGAGTTTTACCGTTACAGTTCTTGCGGTTGTATTACTACTTTTAGCTGCGGGAGTTTTCGGCGTAGCACATCTTCTTATAGATGATAAGCTTGCGGTTGCCGGCGACAAGGAAAAGCTTACGATTCCTAAGCGCATAGTTCGTTTCCTTCGCGATTATAAGAGTGAGGTAAAAAAGATAGTATGGCCCGGCGTGAACGAGGTTGTTAAAAATACTGTCATTGTTCTTATAATCTGCGCTATAATTGGAGCATTTATTTGGGTTCTTGATTATGGTCTTAGTAGCCTTGTTGACTACATCGCTACCAAGCTTTAATAGGGGGATTCACAATGCCGGAAAATAACGATGCAAGATGGTATGTAGTTCATACCTATTCGGGTTATGAGAATAAGGTTGCTTCGGACCTGGAAAAGATGGTTGAAAACCGCAAAATGCAGGAGCTTATCATCGACATCAGGATTCCTACCGAAACCGTTACCGAAATTAAGGAAGACAAGACAAAAGAATACGAGAGAAAGATTTTCCCTGGTTACGTATTCGTAAAAATGATAGTTACAGACGACTCCTGGTACGTTGTCCGCAACATACGCGGTGTAACTGGATTTGTAGGCCCCGGTTCAAAGCCGGTTCCGCTTACAGATGAAGAGGTTGCAAATCTCGGAGTGGATAAGCACACTATTGAGGTTGGCTATAAGCAAGGCGACCTTATCAACATTATCGACGGACCGCTCAGCGGCTACAAGGGTACAGTTACGGCTGTCAACCTTGAAGCAGGCAGCGTAAACGTCAATATTTCAATGTTCGGCAGAGAAACACCTGTTGAGCTTGAACTTGACCAGATAGCTCTGGCAGATTAATTTTGTAAATACGCAGGTGACTGCTTAACGCGACAATAAAAGTCGCATTAATCCCGATATATCGGGGGTATTAAACCGCGGCAGTTTGCCGCCGATATCCAAAAAGGATATCACGGTGGGAGGAACGGGTATATGACCGTTCCGCCAAGTGTAAAATCACTGTTACCACGAATAATGGAGGTGCAAACAATGGCTCAGAAAATTATTGGCTACATTAAACTGCAAATTCCGGCTGGCAAGGCCACTCCGGCGCCCCCGGTTGGTCCGGCACTGGGACAGCATGGCGTCAACATCATGGCGTTCACAAAGGAATTCAATGAACGCACAAAGAACGACGCAGGTCTTATCATTCCGGTAGTAATTACCGTATATGCAGACCACTCTTTCAGCTTTATCACCAAGACTCCTCCCGCAGCAGTTCTTATTAAGAAGGCTTGCGGAATCGAGAGCGGTTCAGGTGTTCCTAACAAGCAGAAAGTTGCAAAAATCACCAGTGAGCAGATTAAGAAAATCGCAGAACAGAAAATGCCCGACCTTAACGCAGCAAGCGTTGAAACCGCTATGTCTATGATAGCTGGAACCGCTCGCAGCATGGGTATTGAAGTTGTCGATTAATCTCTCTCGTGGGAGGAAATTTCCGATTTAACCACTTATTGGGAGGTAGAATAATGAAACACGGTAAAAAGTATAATGAAAGTGTAAAGCTTATCGAAAAGGCTAAGTTTTACGATGTTGAGGAGGCTTGCGAGTTAGCAGTAAAGGCTGCAACCGCAAAGTTCGATGAAACAGTAGAAATTCACGTTCGCTTGGGTGTTGACTCACGCCATGCTGACCAGCAGGTTAGAGGCGCAGTTGTTCTCCCCAACGGAACAGGTAAAAAGGTAAGAACCCTTGTTCTTACAAAGGGCGACAAGGCTAAGGATGCTGAGGCAGCTGGCTCTGATTATGTTGGCGGCGACGAGCTCATCGCAAAAATCCAGAATGAAGGCTGGATTGATTTCGACGTAGTAATCGCAACACCTGACATGATGGGTATGGTTGGTCGTTTAGGTAAGGTTTTAGGACCTCGTGGTCTTATGCCTACTCCTAAGGCTGGTACCGTAACACCTGACGTTGCTAAGGCTGTAACCGAGGCAAAGGCAGGTAAGATTGAGTATCGTCTTGACAAGACCAACATCATTCACTGCCCCGTAGGAAAGGCTTCCTTCGGCAAGGAAAAGCTCGTAGAAAATATTGATGCTCTTATGTCTGCAATTGCAAAGGCTAAGCCGGCAGCTGCAAAGGGCACATATTTCAAGTCCTGCGTTATTGCAACAACTATGGGTCCCGGAATCAAGGTTGCAACCGGTAAGTACGGCAACTAATTTTGGGTTAATACTTCGTTGTATTAACACATATTAAAATTTTATTGACAGCACAAAATTTTTGTGTTATCATATCAAATGCAAAATCCAAAGACAGCAGGTCGCTTTTGCGATAAGTTTATCGCCTGCCGAGGTAATGCGAACAACTTTATATTATTTAAAGATGTTTCTGCCTGTCCTCTTTTGTCTTTGGGGGACAGGTTTTTTAATTTCTTGTTAAAAGTAGAGGTGAAAAGTATGCCAAATGCAAAGGTTCTTGAAGCTAAGCAGGCATTGGTTGCTGAGCTTTCTGCAAAGATTGCTGATTCGGTTGCAGGCGTTGTTGTTGACTATTCGGGAACAACAGTTGCTGATGATACGGTTCTCCGTAAGGAGCTTCGTGAAGCCGGAATAGAATATTTTGTAGTAAAGAACACCATTTTGGGACGTGCTATCGCAGGCACCGATTTAGAAGATATGAAGTCGGTTCTTGAAGGCACAACTGCTCTTGCCATTTCTAAGGAGGACCATGTTGCAGCAGCTAGAATTTTACAAAAATTTGCTGATGCTCATGACAACTTCAAGATTAAGGCAGGATATCTTGACGGCAAGGTTGTTGACGTCGCTACTATTGAGGCTCTTGCAAAGCTTCCCTCCAAGGAAGTTCTTCTTGCAACAGTTCTTGGTGCGTTCCAAGCACCTATCGCAGCATTTGCTCGTGCCGTACAGGCAATCGTTGATAAAAACGGTGAAGCAGCAGCTGAATAATTAAACATCAAAAAAACACTATAAAAAATATAATTATTGGAGGAAAATAAAATGGCATCTGAAAAGATTACAGCTATGATTGAAGAGTTAAAGACTCTTACAGTTCTTGAGCTTTCTGAGCTCGTTAAAGCAGTAGAAGAGGAATTCGGCGTATCTGCCGCAGCAGCAGTTGCAGTAGCAGCTCCCGCAGCAGGCGGCGCAGCAGCAGCTGAGGAGAAGACTGAGTTTGACGTTATTCTTGCAGCAGCAGGCGCTGAGAAGATTAAGGTTATCAAGGTTGTTCGTGAGATCACAGGTCTCGGTCTTGCTGAGGCTAAGGCTCTCGTTGACGGCGCACCCAAGACTCTTAAAGAGGCTGCTTCTAAGGAAGACGCTGAGGCTATCAAGGCTAAGCTTGCTGAGGTTGGCGCAACTGTTGAGCTTAAATAATTTAAGTATAAAAACAAAAAGAAGTCTTTCTCTAAGAAAGACTTCTTTTTTTGCACTGATTTCTTCTTTAAAATCTTGATAAAACGATATTACTGTGGTAATATATTAAGGCTAGAAAATTTTAGGAGATATTTATGTCCACAATAGAAAAGGAAGTATCCCGTCGCAGAACCTTTGCTATAATTTCCCACCCCGATGCAGGAAAGACAACCCTTACCGAAAAGCTGCTTCTTTACGGAAGAGCAATTCAGTCGGCGGGCTCTGTAAAGGGAAAGCAGAATGATAAGCATGCGGTTTCTGACTGGATGGAAATAGAAAAAAAGAGAGGTATTTCGATTACCTCCTCGGTTTTGCAGTTTGAATATGAAGTGTACTGTATAAATATACTTGACACGCCCGGACATCAGGACTTTTCGGAGGATACCTATCGTACACTTACCGCCGCAGACAGCGTGGTTATGGTAATTGACGCGGCAAAGGGAATTGAGCCGCAGACAAGAAAGCTTTTCCGTGTCTGTGCGATGCGGCACATTCCGATTTTCACCTTTATAAACAAGATGGACCGAGAGGCAAGAGATTCATTTGAGCTGCTTGATGAGCTTGAAAAGGAATTTGGAATCGGAACCTATCCTATGAACTGGCCCATCGGTTGTGGAAGGGATTTTAAGGGAGTTTTCGACCGAGAGAAAAGACAGATTTTAACCTTTTCTGATGCCCACAGCGGCGGCACAAGGATAAAGGCGATAGAATGCTCGCTTGAAGACACCGAAAAGCTTGACAGCCTTATAGGTGAATACAGCCGAAAGGCGCTTGTTGATGAGATAGAGCTGCTTGATGGCGCAAGCTTTGATTTTGATATAGATAAGGTGCGCTCAGGAGAGCTTTCTCCCGTATTTTTCGGTTCGGCGCTTAACAATTTTGGAGTAGAGCCTTTCCTTGAAAATTTCCTTAAAATGACCACTGCTCCGCTAAGTTATTTATCTAATGAAGAGAAGATATCGCCTTTGCGTGAGGAATTTTCCGCCTTTGTATTTAAAATTCAGGCAAATATGAACAAGGCACACCGTGACAGAATTACCTTTATGCGAATTTGTTCAGGCAAATTTGAACGCGGAAAAGAATATTATCATGTTCAAAGCAAACGACCAATTAAGCTGTCGCGACCGGGACAGATGATGGCACAGGAGCGCGAGGTAATTGATGAGGCATATGCAGGCGATATAATAGGGGTTTTTGACCCTGGTGTTTTCTCAATTGGAGATACTGTATGCGAAAAGGGAATGAAGGTAGAATATGCGGGGATACCCACCTTTGCGCCAGAGCATTTTGCCGTAATAGAGCAGATAGATGCTTTAAAGCGCAAGCAGTTTGCAAAGGGTATTACACAAATTGCGCGTGAGGGTGCAATTCAGATGTTCTTTATACCCGAGTCGGGAATGGAGCGCGTGTATGTGGGAGTTGTAGGTATGCTGCAATTCGATGTGCTTGAATTCAGAATGGAGTCTGAATACGGTGTCAAATACCGCCGAACAGACACTCCCCACAGCCTTGTGCGTTATGTGATGAATGAGGATATTGATTTTTCATCACTAAATCTTATGCAGAATACTAAATGGGTTCAGGACGTAAACGGCAGAAATCTGCTTTTGTTTACGGCTGAGTATGAAATGAACTGGGCGCTTGATAAAAACCCACAGCTTATTTTAAAGGAATTCAGCCAAATGTAAAAAACAGACATTCAATCGAATGTCTGTTTTTATGTGTTTATCTTACCTTTACCGAAAAGCTTTTTTTACAGCAGGGGCAGCATGCGTTGTGAACTCCCTTTATGCGAGCAAATCGAAGCTTTGCCTTGCAATTCGGACAAGTTTTGTAAATATGAGTCGAGCGTTCCTTAAACCTCCTTTTAAAAATCGAAAGGGAGGTTTTAATCTTTTTATTCAAATTTAAGAGCACCAAATTTTCAGACTTTCGTGCCGAAATATTCCTTGAAAGCATACGGAAAAGAAACCAAAAGATTACCGCTGTTTGAATAACATAAAGCGCCATACTTTGCAAAAACAAATTTAAAGCGGCAATTATAATGGCTATAACTGCAAGTAGCCGATTTAAAATATCAACTCCCTGCGTTGCGTATCTTCCGTAAAGAAAGCGCGCTATCATTTGAGCAAATCGCACGTTATTCACTCCTTAAAGCTTCAACAGGGTCCTTTTTAGCGGCAACTCCTGACGGGATAAGTCCTGCTATAAAGGTCAAGAGCATACTTATAAGAACAAGAATTACTGCCGCTCCTAATGGAAGGGCTGCTGAAATATTTTG
>JAFXIJ010000013.1 GCA_017533175.1 Clostridia bacterium | reverse complement strand
CAACTGCAATATTGTAGGAAAAAATATTGAGCGTTTAAGAAAAGAAAAAGGAATAAAACAAAAAGATTTTATTTCAAAGATGCAGATATTGGGCTGCGATATTAATCCCACAAGCTATTCAAAATTGGAAGGTCAAATTCGAAGCGCAACAGATAAAGAAATTTATATTATTGCAAAAATTTTAAACGTAACAACAGATGAATTGTTCGATAATAGACCATAAATATTGTTTTATAAGCAAACTGAAAACAGGCACGGAATTTCCGTGCCTGTTTGTTTCATTTAATTTGGGTGTTATGTTTTCAAAATTAAACTTTGTCAGTTTTTGTTTTATTAAAACTCAAAATGAAAATACCTATATAAAAAAGTGTGCAGGTTAGGATTGTTATAAGTGCTATTAAGTTTACCGCAGGTGTTCCAATAGGAATCGTTTGTAAATATTTAAAACCTCCAACTGCAATAAAATCAATTATAAGTGTAGCAAGGTTTAATACCGCACAGCTTAGCGCTCCATATCTGATAAAATTAATGTGTTTAAAATCAAAAAATGTTCCTATAAACATAAAAACAACAGCAACAAAAATTAAGCATAAGCACAAAAGTATTAAGGTGTGTTCGAGTGTCAAATAGATTAACCCAATAGTAGAAAAAATACCGCAAAGAGTAAGAAAGGCATGAATGACTTTTACTCCAAAGGCAACAGGAAACAACCACTTTTTTAATTTATATTCCTTATTTAAGGAAAGCAGATATACAAGTATCAAAACAGGAGTAATCAATGGTATTATATCTATCACAAGGGAATTGATAATATACCGAAAATTCTGAATAAAAGGCAAATGAATGTCAATATTCAAAATAAGCATTATACTGTAAAATGTTGTAAATATAATTGCAATAATATTTTTTCCTTTATCTTTGAATTTGTTTTTCACAAAATCACCCCAAAACAAAAGATATGCTACCAAAATGATAGCATATCTTTTAAAATTTTTCAACTATAGAACAAGGCTTGGGGCTGTGTAAACCCTTGCGGCGAGTTCTTGGTCCAGCAAATAAAGGCTTTTGGGGTCATCGCCAAAGAGTTTATATTTATTAACCATTTTATCGGCGTTTTCTTCCTCTTCCATTTGCTCCTTAACAAACCAATCTAAAAACTGCATTGTTCTGAAATCCTTAACACCATAGGCGGCATCATAAATATTATGAATAAGCTCGGTTACATAGCGTTCGTGCTCGGCACCTGCTACAAGCGGGTCAAGGTGTGTTTCAAAGATTTTATCAGGCTTATCAATAGCTTTAAGCTCCACGGGAATACCGTTAATTTGCAAATATTTAAGGAAAAGCATTGCGTGGTCGCGCTCCTCCTGAGCCTGAATTAAATACCAATTTGCAAAGCCATCTAAATCGTTAGCGGTGTAATAATTTGCAATATCTAAATAAAGATATGCGCTATAAAATTCCTTATTGATTTGGTCGTTTAAAAGCTCTATTACCTTTTTATCTAACATAAAATCTACTCCTTTTTTAAAAAGGGCGGTCAACCAAGACCGCCCCTAATTTTTTATTAACCAAAATATCTGTTAAGAAGACCCTCAAATGCCTTGCCGTGTCGAGCCTCGTCACGAGCCATTTCGTGAACGGTGTCATGGATAGCGTCAAGGCCTAATTCCTTTGCGAGCTTTGCAAGCTCAAATTTACCCATTGTTGCGCCGTTTTCGGCATCTACGCGCATTTCGAGGTTTTTCTTGGTAGAGTCGGTGACAACCTCGCCTAAAAGCTCGGCAAACTTAGCTGCATGCTCTGCCTCTTCATAGGCTGCCTTTTCCCAATAAAGACCGATTTCGGGATAGCCTTCTCTGTGAGCAACACGTGCCATTGCAAGATACATGCCAACCTCTGAGCACTCGCCGTTGAAGTTCTCGCGAAGTCCCTCGATAATTCTCTCATCAACGCCCTGTGCCACGCCTACTACATGCTCTGCTGCCCAGCTTCTTTCGCCCGACTGCTCCTTGAACTTATCTGCTTTTGCACGGCAGATGGGGCAAGAATCGGGTGCTTGTTCACCCTCATGAACATAACCGCAAATAGTACATACAAACTTTTTCATAAAAATTTCCTCCATATAATTTATATTTATTGACATTGACTGCATTTACCGCTGAAATTACAGGCGGCTGAGGTAATATTAACCTTGGCGCTGTCGGCTATTTCCTTACACAGCTCGGTCGCGTCAAAAGCAATATCGTAAATCTTTCCGCAGCACTCGCAGTAAAAGTGACTGTGGGGAGAAATATCACCGTCAAAGTGCTCATTTCCATCGCCGAAAGAAAGCTTTTTAATACTTCTTTCCTCGGACAGAACATTCAAGTTGCGATAGACTGTACCAAGACTTATATTTGGCAATTCTTTTCTCACATTCTCATAAATCCATGCCGCAGTAGGATGGGTTTTTGTCGAGCAAAGAACCTTTTTTACAGCCTCTCGTTGTCGTGAAAAGTTCTTCATGAAGAGCACTCCTTTCAAAATCAGTAATAATTCTTAATTTAATTATAGCAATGATTCCTAATTTGTCAAGTCTTTTTTTTAAAAATTTAAAATTTTTTCAGTTTACAAATTCCACAATATATAATATAATGTGTATATCATATTTTTTAGGAGGGTAGTAATGAAAAACGGTCATATTTCCTCATCGGTAATAAAACGGCTTCCCCGTTACTACCGATTTTTAGGACATCTTAAAAAGCAGGGTGTTCTCCGCATATCATCGAGCGAGCTTGCCGAAAAAATGAGGCTTACCGCCAGCCAAATCAGGCAGGATTTAAACCGCTTCGGTGGCTTTGGTCAACAGGGCTACGGTTATAATATTGAGCTGCTTTATGAGCAAATCGGGGAAATTCTCGGTATAAACTCAGATGTTAAGGCAATAATGCTCGGTGTCGGAAAGCTAGGTGTAGTGGTTGCCGAAAATATGGATTTTAAAAAGCAAGGCTTTACACTTGTGGGCGCCTTTGACATTGACCAAAACGTTGTAGGCAAAACTGTTGCGGGGTTGAAGGTTAACCACACAGACTGCTTGGAGGAGTTTTGCAAGGAGCATAAGCCTAAGGCTGCTTTTCTTTGTGTTCCGTCCTCAGCAGCGGAGGAGCTTTGCGAAAGGCTTGTTCCCCTTGGAATAAAAGGCTTTTGGAACTTTTCACATTATGATATAAAAAGTGAGCATCCTAATGCAGAGGTGGAAAATGTGCATTTCAGCGATGCTTTAATGCGTCTTTCCTACAAAATAAAAAACACAGATAAATAAAATATTAAATCACCGCAAATAATAATTGCGGTGATTTTTTATGCTTACAACTATTGTTCGTACACTTATTTCTTATGTTTTTATTATAGTGGGAATTCGCCTTATGGGTAAAAGACAGATTGGCGATATGCAGCCGGGCGAGCTTGTAATAACTCTGCTGATTTCCGAAATAGCGGCAACTCCCTTGGAGGACACAAGCCAGCCTGTAATTATCGGGGCAACAGCTATATTCAGTTTGGTTGCTCTTGAACTGGGAATGTCCTTAATTTCTATGAAAAGCTTCTTTTTCAGAAAAATACTTTCGGGCAAGAGTGCTGTAATAATAAAGGGAGGCAAAATAGACCAAACACAGATGAAAAAGTTAAGAATGACCATACTTGATTTGGTTGAGCTGCTTCGCGCACAGAATGTGTATGACATCTCTACGGTAGATTATGCCGTGCTTGAAACCAATGGTTCTCTTAATGTTCTCCTTAAAACCTCCGAACAGCCTGCGACTGTGGGAGATTTAAAGCTTTCTCCCGAGAAAAAGAGTCTCCCTTTGCCTGTTATTTGTGATGGAAAAATCATTGGGGAATCGGTTGAGGCTCTCGGAATTACCTCACAGCGCATACAAAAGCTGCTTAAAAAGAACAAGGCGGAGGAAAAGGATGTGTTTTTGCTGAGTCTTGACAGCCTTGGTAACTATACTCTTATAAAAAAGGGGAAAGAACTGTGAAAAGATTTGCGGTAAGTCTTGTGATTATGGTGGTAATAGGTGCTTTGGCAATCTTTGGAATATCTTACGCCGACAGCTCCTGTAAAGAAATAATAAAAAAGCTCGACAATGCGAAGGTATGTACCTACAATGAAGATTATGAGGGCGCTAAAAGGTTTTGCGTTGAGGCAAAGGATATCTTTGAGGACAAGGAAAGTGTTCTCACCGTGTTTTTAAACCATAATTTTGTAGAGCAAATTGAGGTAACCCTAAACGGACTTGTTGAATATGCGAACAAGGAAACAAGCACGGCCTTCCTTGCAGCCTTAGAGGAGTCAAAAACAAAACTTTTACAACTAAAAAAAGCACAGCTGCATATACCTTAATTGTCATTATGTAAACTAAGTAAACGAGGCTTTTGTGAAAATGTTAGTTAATAATGTTAATAACTTTTTTAAAAGCCTTTTAAATTTTCGCATAAATCCTAGCTTTTTCGACAATTTTTTTGTGCAAAGGCTTTTTTCGCTTTGGTTTTCACACTTTTTAACCGAGTTATTAACATTTTTAAAAATTATGCAATTAACATTACGACAACTAACAAATCATCACTTGAAAAACTTTTATTAAAAAAGGATTGACAAAAGCCCCATAACCTATTATAATATATCAGCAACATAATTTGGCTGTATAGCTCAGTTGGCTAGAGCACGCGGTTCATACCCGCGGTGTCATTGGTTCAAATCCAATTACAGCCACCATAAGGCCCGGTGGTCAAGAGGCCTAAGACACCGCCCTTTCACGGCGGTAACACGGGTTCGAATCCCGTCCGGGTCACCAAATAAAAAAGAGGGACACAGTATAAGTGTCCTTCTTTTTTATTTTTTCGAAAAGGGGATTCGAGCCCGAGAGGGTCTGTCGTTAAGAAAAACAGTTCGGGGAACTGTTTTTTAGACAGAGCGGTGAAGTTGGGTACTGTTGCCAACGGCAACGGTCAACGAGCCATTAGTATGCGAAGCAGACGGTCGAATCCCGTCCGGGTCACCAGAAAAGAACCCTCTTTTCAACTAAATCCGTCCTGTCGGACGGGATAAATCCACCGTTGGTGGATGAAATCACTACGTGATGAAATCCGCCTTATCGTCGGATGTTTTTTCAAAACCCTCATTCTTACTTTTTTGCATTTAAATATAATAATATCTTGAAATAAGCTTTAAAAAGTTGTATAATATCCTAGTATATATATTCAATGGTTACACGGAGGAAATACATGGCAAATTATCTCTCCCTTTCTCCCGATGCGTTAAGGGATGAATTCAGTAAAACTAAACGCCGTTACGATGCACTTAAATCGGCAGGTCTTTCTCTTGATATGTCAAGAGGAAAGCCGGGTGCTGCTCAGCTCGATATAAGTGATGAGCTTACCCTTATGGTAAATCCAAAAAGCTCTTACAAGTCAAAAAGCGGTGTTGACTGCCGCAACTACGGAGGACTTGACGGGCTTGATGAAATGAAGGAGCTCTTTTCTTCGGTACTCGGCATGGATAAGAAAAACATCATTTGCGGAGGCAATTCCTCCCTTAACATGATGTTTGATACCATCACTCAGGGTATGGTTTCGGGCTTTGGGGATAAGCCCTGGCTTTTACAAGGAAAAATTAAGTTTTTATGCCCCTCTCCCGGTTATGACCGACATTTCAGTATTTGCGAGCATTACGGAATTGAAATGATTACCGTAAAATATAACTCGGACGGTCCTGATATGGATGAGGTGGAAAAACTTGTTAAAGACCCTCTGGTTAAGGGCATGTGGTGCGTTCCAAAGTATTCAAACCCTCTAGGGCTTACTTACAGCGATGAGGTGGTAAGGCGCATAGCCGCGCTTAAACCCGCCGCAAAGGATTTCCGCATTATGTGGGATAACGCATACTTGATTCACGACCTGTATGATGAAACCGATAAGCTTTTAAACATTTATGATGAGTGTAAAAAATGCGGTAATGAGGATATGGTTTTCATCTTCACCTCCACCTCAAAGGTCACCTATCCGGGCGCAGGTGTAGCCGTGCAGGCGGCAAGCGACAACAATATCGCTCTTATTAAAAAGCGTATGGCTGTGCAGACCATAGGACCTGATAAAATGAATCATTTAGCGCACGCCAGAATGTTCGATTCATCAGATAAGCTTTACAGCCACATGCAAAAGCATGCCGCTGTTATGCGGCCTAAGTTTGAGGCTTGTCTTCGCACCTTTGAGGCAGAGCTTGAAAACACAGGCGTTGCAAGCTGGACCTCACCGAGAGGTGGATATTTTATCAGCATGACCGTTTTAAATGGCTGTGCCAAGCGAGTTGGCGAGCTTTGTAAAGAGGCAGGGCTTGTGCTAACTCCCGCGGGAGCTACCTATCCTTACGGTAATGATCCCGATGATTCAAATCTTCGTATAGCCCCCTCTTTTCCGACGGTGGAAGAGCTTGAAAAAGCGGCAGAGGTTCTATGCGTTGCGGTAAAATATGCAGCACTTGAAAAGCTGCTTAAACAGTAATTTTCGGTTTTACCGATATTATATTATACTATTTTGGAGGACCAACCATGAGAGCAAGAAAAACAGGTAAATGGGTAGTTTTTGCGCTTGTAGCACTTATACTTGCCCTTACCTATACCGCCTTCTTCGGTGTGGAAAACTACTACGGCGACATTCGCGAGGTCACCTTTAAGGGTGCTAAGGATATCCGTTGGGGTATCGATATACGCGGCGGTGTTGAAGCGGTGTTTTCTCCCGACATTGATGCAGATAAAATAACCGATGAAAGTTTGGAATCTGCAAAAACCATTATGGAGAAAAAGCTTGTAGGCAACAACATAACCGACTATGAGGTTTACTGTGACAGTGCAAGCAAGCAAATTATTGTGCGTTTCCCCTGGACATCTGATGAAACAGCTTTTGACCCAAAGGAAGCTATTAAGGAATTAGCTCAGGACGCAACCCTTGAATTTCGCGAGGGCGAGAGTGAAACAGGCAAGCTTTTGCTAAGCGGTACAGATGTTAAATCGGCAACAGCAGGCACTGATACCCAGTCGGGACAGCCCCTCATATATCTTGATTTTACATCATCTGGAACCTCTAAGTTTGCAGAGGCTACAAGAAACAACCTAAATAAAACCATTTCTATTTGGCTTGTAACAAGCGATACCGAGGATGATGAGGATACCCTTCCGCAGTATTCGCTTGTAAACTCAGCTACCGTAAACTCTGTAATCCAAAACGGTTCAGCCGTTATTGAGGGAATAAGCTCTTCTGAGGAGGCTCTTCAAATAGCACGCCAAATCAATGCAGGTAATCTTCCCTTCTCCCTTTCGGCAGATAACGGAAAGATCCAAATAATATCTCCCACCTTGGGAAATGATGCTCTTACCGTAATGCTTATTGCAGGTATTGTTGCTTTCGGCATTATTTGTGTAATTATGATTGGCCGTTACAGACTGCCCGGTGTTATTGCCTCCTTCTCGTTGCTCGGTCAAATTGCCGCAATGATAGCTTGTATTTCAGGCTATGTTACAGCCTTTGACAGCTTTACGCTTACAATTCCCGGTATTGCCGGTATCATTCTTTCTATCGGTGTCGGCGTTGACGCAAACGTTATCGCAGCAGAGCGTATTAAGGAAGAATTCGCCAAAGGAAAGACTATCGACGGTGCGATAGATGCCGGCTACAAAAATTGCGTAAGCGCAATTATCGACGGCAACGTTACCATCGTTATTGTTTCTATTGTGCTTATGGGTGCCTTTGGCTCGGAGGGAATCTTTGCAAAGCTGATTGGACCTATTATGTCCCTCTTCGGCTCCACAATAACAGGTTCGATTTACTCCTTCGGTTACACCTTGCTTATCGGCGTCATCTTCAACCTGCTGCTCGGTGTTTTAGCATCCAAGTGGATGATAAAGAGTATTTCTCGAATAAAATTATTCAGAAAGCCTGTCTTGTTCGGAGGTGCTAAAAATGTTTAAGAAGGATATAGATTTTAACAAAGCATTTAAATATGTGCTTATGGGCTTTGCGGTTTTCTTTGCGATAGGCATTATTTGCACCGTGTTTTTAGGGGTAAATCTCGACCTTAGCTTTAAGGGCGGCACAAGAATAATTTACTCCTTTACAGGTGACGCTCCTGACGACGCTGAAAAGGTTATTGAAGAAGCCTTAGGCGTTGATGTTTCGACAAGTATTAGTACAAGCTATACCGATAACGAGCAAAGGCTTGTAATCTCTCTTGCAGGTACAGATGCCCTTTCAAACGAAAAACAGCAAAAGTTGGAGGACACTCTTACAACTAAATATAAGGATAATAATTTATCCCTTTATGACTCAAACTCTACCGACCCGACCTTAGCAGGCACCTTCTTTGTAAAAAGTATTGCGGCTGTTCTGCTTGCAGGAATTCTGGTTGTTGCGTATGTAGGTATTCGTTTTAGGAAAATCGGCGGTGTTTCGGCTGCACTTACAGCTTTTGCCGCACTCTTCCTTGACGTTTTCTCGGCTTTCTTTGCCTGCGTTATATTTGGTCTTTCTCTTGACTCAAATTTCATCGCGGTTCTTCTTACAATATTTGGTTACTCTCTTAACGATACCATCGTTATTTACGACCGCGTTCGTGAAAACAAATCACTCTTCCCAAGACTTGATACAGCAAGCCTTGTAAACATGAGTGTTAATCAGGTTAAGACCAGAACCCTTGTTACAACCATTACAACCTTCCTTGCGGTAGTTGCAATTATTGTAGTAGCAGAAATATTTGCACTTACAACTCTCCGCAGCTTCTGTATACCCATGGCAGTAGGTCTGGTTTCAGGTTGTATATCCTCGCTCTTTATTTCCTCTCCCCTTTGGGTTCTTTGGAAAACAAGAAAAGCAAAATAAGTTTTCAAAATTCAATTACCCGACTTTTCATAAGGTCGGGTAATTTTTATTTTGTCTGCCTTGAAAATATTCTTGTAATATTATATAATAAATACATATAACAATTATTAAACTTTATCTTGAGGTGCTACCTTGATTAAAATTTACATTGTAAGACACTCGGAAGCCTTGGGCAATAAAATGAAAACCTTTCAAGGCTCTGTTGACTGCGATATAACAGAGCTCGGAAAAAAACAGCTTTCCTTTTTAACCGAGCGCTTTCGGGATATACATATCGACAAGGTCTTTTCCAGTCCCTTAAAGCGCGCCTTTAAAACGGCTCTTGCCGCAGTAGGAGAAAAGGACATAGAGGTGACAGTCGAGCCTCTTTTTACCGAAATAAACGGCGGTGAAATTGAGGGAAAGAGCTTTGATGAAATTTTTAGTCTATATCCTCACTTAGAGGATGCTTGGGATAATCATCCCGAAGATTTTAGCGCACCCAAGGGAGAATCTATGCGTTCACTTTACAGCCGTATGGTCAAGGGGCTTAAAAAGATTGCGGAAAACCCCGAAAACGAAGGTAAGAGTCTTCTTATTTGCTCTCACGGTGCCGCAATAAGATGCCTTATTTGCTACATTTTATACGGCAGCATAGAAAACCTTTCAAAAACTCCTTGGTCTGTAAACACAGCCGTTTCACTTATAACATATAATAACAGTAGCTTTACAGCTCAGGTTTTAAACGATGCTTCCCATTTGCCCGATGAATTTAAGTCACAAAAAAGCCGCCTTTTAGTTGCGGAAAAGAAGGAATAGTTGTAAATGAAAATAATGTCAGTTGATTTAGGTCTTGTACGCACAGGGGTTGCGGTCAGTGATATAAATGAAAGCTTTGCCTTTCCCGACTCTGTAATTACCGAGCGAAATGCCGAAAGGTTGGCTGAAAAAATTGCAAA
This sequence comes from Clostridia bacterium, assembly GCA_017533175.1. Lineage (GTDB taxonomy): Bacteria > Bacillota > Clostridia > Oscillospirales > Acutalibacteraceae > SFWF01. The sequence goes on along the minus strand of JAFXIJ010000013.1, from coordinate 510 downwards.
TAAGGCATCAGAACTCTCAGCCGAGCTTATAGTGGTAGGTCTTCCTCGTAATATGGACGGTAGCGAGGGCTTTCGTGCAGAGGAATGCCGACAAGCCGCAAAAAGAATTGAAGAGCTTTCGGGTTTGAACACTGTCCTGTGGGATGAAAGATGCACTACCCTTTCAGCTCATACGGTGCTTAATATGAACGACACAAAGGGTAAAAAGCGCAAGGAAACGGTAGATGCGGTGGCGGCTGTTATGATACTTGAAGATTACTTAGCTTTTAGAAAAAACCAGAGGTGATTTTATGAATATATGTGTATATGGAGCGTCCAGCAAGGTACTGGATAAGTCCTATACCGATGCAGGTATAGAGCTTGGAAAGCTTATGGCAGAGCACGGGCACTCCCTCGTTTTCGGTGGCGGATGCGGAGGTCTCATGGGCGCAGTAGCCGACGGAATGTACCAAAAAGGTGGATATATAAAGGGTGTTTCTCCTCGTTATTTTGATGTTGACGGCATTCTTT
>JAFXIJ010000012.1 GCA_017533175.1 Clostridia bacterium | reverse complement strand
GAGCTTAATCAAAGGCTTTTAGAGCTTGGAACAACACCCCTTTCAACAGGAATTAAGCTTGCTGAGCTTATAAAACGCCCCGAGGTCTCGTATTTTAGCCTTGCCGAGTTTGACAGCACAAGGCCAAACCTTGATTATGAAGTTGCCGAAAAGGCGGAAACAGAAATAAAATACGAGGGCTATATTTTACGCCAAAAATCCCAAGTTGATGATATGCTCCGCCTTGAAAAGCTACCGCTTTCTAAGGAAACCGACTATCTGCTTATAGAAGGTCTAAGACTTGAAGCCAGAGAAAAGCTAAACCGAGTAAAGCCCGCCAATTTAGGACAGGCTTCTCGCATATCGGGGGTAAGCCCCTCAGATATATCGGTGCTCAGAATCTGGGCGGCTAAAAAGAGAATGGAGGAAAAGGCTTGAAATACCCCTTAGAACTGATGCTCCCACGGTTAGAACAGGCGGGAATAAAGGTCGATGAAACCGCACTTGCACGCCTTGACCGTTATGCCGAGCTTCTAGTAGAGTGGAACGAAAAAATTAATCTCACCGCCATTACCGAGCCCGAGGAAATTGTTATAAAGCATTTTCTTGACTGTGCACTGCTGCTTCACTATGTGGATATTCCCGAAAAAGCAAATGTAATCGATGTCGGCACCGGTGCGGGCTTTCCGGGAATGGTGCTTAAAATTCTGCGCCCCGATATAAACCTTACCCTGCTCGACGGACTGGGCAAAAGGCTCACTTTTCTGCAAACGGTACTAAAAGAGCTTTCACTTACCGCAAGCACGGTTCATCTTCGCGCCGAAGAGGCTGGAAGAAAGACAGAATACCGTGAAAAATACGACCTTGTGACAGCTCGTGCGGTAGCAAGACTTAACACCCTTTATGAATATTGTCTGCCCCTTTGCAAAAAGGGAGGCGTTTTTTGCTCAATGAAGGGCCCATCCGCAAAGGAAGAAATAAATGAGGCGAAAAGGGTGTCGGCTCTGCTTGGAGGAGGCGAAGCCTCTCTGTTTGAGGAAACCCTAACGGGAGAAGAAGAAAGAGCCTTTGTGGTCTTGAAAAAAATATCGCAAACTCCGCCAAAATATCCGAGAATATCGGCTAAAATTTCAAAACAACCGCTTATATAAGTCGGTTGTTTTCTTTTTTTGTAAATTTGACCCGACCTGTTTTGCTGGCAATATATAAGGACATGCTTTATAATAAGGATGTCAAAGGACGGGAGAGAAATGAAGGACAGACGAATAGTCTATTTAAAATTATCAGAAATCAAAAAAAGCCGAACTCCCTTGCGCGCATCAATCTGCCCCTATGAGCTTAAAAAACTTGCCGCAAGCATAAAAGCACTAGGCATTATAGAGCCACTTATCGTGCGAGTGGATGAGCAGGGTGAATATGAGCTCATCTCAGGCAACAGAAGACTTGCGGCAGCACGGGAAGCGGGGCTGTCAAGACTTCCCTGCATTATTAAAAAGGCAGACAGTCTGCCTGCTTACCTTTGGGCGATATGCGAAAACACGCAAAGAAAAAACCTCACACCCTTTGAAGAGGCAGAGGCTCTCGAAAGACTTATAAGCCTTTACGATTTAAACGCGGACACGGCGGCAGAGGAGCTTGGAATTTCGCCGTCGGCATATTCCTTTAAGCTGGCACTTTTAAGTCTTAATGTTTCGCTAAGAAAAAGAATGGAGACAGCAGAGCTAGGTGAAAGATATGCCCGCCTTTTGCTTCAAATCCCCGAAGAGCTAAGAGAAAGCACTCTGGACAAGATTATTGCAGAGGAGCTTTGCTTTGCAGATGCAAAGAGCCTGATTGAAGAAATTTTAAGTCCGCCGAAAAGCCGTTTTGTAAAGAAGGCAATCGGTGACATCAGACTTTTTTCAAACTCGCTTAACAAAATGGTTGATACGATGAAAATGGGAGGTATTAATGCGGTAAGCGAAAAAAACGAAACCGATTCCCACATCGAATACAAGGTGACCATTACAAAATAGCCCCCCTTTTTTGTATGCATCAAGCTATGCATACTTTTTTACAGAGCCGCAGGACAAGCTTTTTGTCACTGTGGCTCTGTGTTTTTTATTGCCAAAAGAAGAAAAAAGGTT
>JAFXIJ010000011.1 GCA_017533175.1 Clostridia bacterium | reverse complement strand
GTTTATCCCTATGATAAAAACAATGACTGTTCTTCCCGACAATATGTATAATGCGGCGGCTAAGGGCTTTATAAATGCCACCGATGTTGCCGATTATCTTACAAAAAAGGGAGTGCCTTTCAGAACGGCATACAAAATTTCGGGCAGTATGGTTGCTTACTGTATCGAAAAAAATACAGTTCTTGAAAAACTAAGCCTGGAAGAGTTCAAAAAATTTGCCGATGAATTCGAACAAGATATTTATGAGGCGATAAATCTTGAAAACTGCACCTTTAAAAGAACCAGTGAGGGCGGAACGGCACCTTCTTCGGTAGAAAAGCAAATAGAATATGTCAAAAAACAAATTAATTTGATATAAAAAGTCGGCTTTTTACATAAAAGTTCTAAACAGTGTTTTATAAAAAATATAAATTGACAATAATAGTAAGCGAGTATATAATGATAGGGTAGTAAAATCTTCTATGTTGTATATCAGCTCCTGCGGGCATACTAATTATGCCTAAAAAATATCAGGGAAGTGCCGATTTGGATAAATTTGTTGTGAACGGAGGAAAACGACTCCGTGGACGTGTTACTATAAGCGGAGCCAAGAATGCTGCCGTTGCAATATTGCCTGCTGTACTGCTTGCAGACGGTCCGTGTATAATTGAAAATGTACCGGATATTTCGGATGTAAATGCAATGATAAGTGCGCTGAAAATTCTCGGTGCAGATATAAAACAACTTAAAAAGAACACCTTTTCCATAGACCCCACAGGTGTGAAATCTTATGTAGTTAGCAAGGAAATGGCTCAGGGAATGAGGGCGTCCAGCTATTTTTTAGGCGCGCTTTTGGGCTGTATGCGTCGCGCAAAGGTGGCACCTCCGGGTGGCTGTGAGATTGGACTTAGACCTATCGACCAGCATATAAAAGGTTTTGAGGCTTTGGGAGCTAGGGTAACCATTGAACAGGGAATGGTGGTCGCAAAGGCTGAAAAGCTCGGCGGTTGCTCGGTATATCTTGATGTTGTTTCGGTCGGCGCGACCGTAAATATTATGCTTGCCGCCGCAAAAGCAAGAGGAATGACCATTATAGAGAATGCGGCAAGAGAGCCTCACATAGTTGACCTTGCAAACTTCCTCAATTCCATGGGTGCCGATATTATGGGCGCGGGAACCAGCGTTATTAAAATACGCGGTGTTCAGCATTTAAAAGGCACAAATTACAGCATAATTCCCGACCAGATTGAAGCGGGCACCTATATGGTTGCCGCCGCCGCTACAAAAGGTGATGTTTTAATATGTAATGTCACACCTAAGCATTTGGAGTCAATCACAGCAAAGCTTAGGGAAACAGGCGTAACGGTCGAGGAGGGCGATGAGTGTGTTCGAGTAAGAATGGATTCCCGTCCCGGAAAGTGCAACGTAAAAACAATGCCTCATCCGGGCTTTCCTACCGATATGCAGCCGCAGTTTGCGACCCTGTTGAGCATTTCAAACGGGACAAGCATTGTGACCGAAGGGGTTTGGGATAGCAGATTCCGTTATGCAGAGCAGCTTACCTTTATGGGCGCCGATATTCAGGTTGATGGCAAGTCGGCTGTTATTACAGGTGTAAAATCACTTAAAGGCGCAAGCGTTAAGGCGAACGACCTTCGAGCAGGTGCGGCTATGATAATTGCCGGACTTATTGCAGACGGTACTACCGAAATTGAGGATATAGAATATATCGACCGCGGATATGAGTGCTTGGTTGAAAAGTTCTCATCTCTCGGTGCAGATATTAAGAGAGTATCCGATTATGACACTATAAATCAATTAAAAGCAAATTAATAATTAGATTTTAGGGGAGGGGCTTGCCCCTCCCGTTCTTTGTGAAGGGGGGAGAAAGAATGGCTAAATTCTATCCGATGTTTTCGTCCAGCAAGGGAAATTCGACCTACATAGGAACTGCCGAGGGCGGAATTATTGTTGATGCGGGTGTTACCTTTAAAAAAATATGCGAGGCTCTCGATGAAGGCGGTATAACCCTTGACCAAATAAATGCCGTTCTTGTCACCCACGAGCACACAGACCACGTAAAAGGATTAAAAACCCTTCTTAAAAAGACGGGAGCTGTGCTTATAGCATCTCGCGAGACCATTTATGCGCTTCATTTTATGAAGCTGATAGATGACAGCACTAATCGCATTTATGCTGATGAGTGCGAGGAAATTACGATTAAGGATATGAAGATAAGGCGGTTTGCTACATCTCACGATTGCAAGGGTTCAAGCGGCTACACCGTTTCTTTTAAGGGAATAAAGGTCGCCCTTTGCACCGATACGGGAGTTTTGACCGAGCAGATAAGGGAAAACCTTAACGGCTCCAAGCTTGTAATGCTTGAAAGCAATCACGACCCTGTTATGCTAAGACTGGGGCCCTATCCTCCCGAGCTTAAAATCCGCATAGGAAGTGACAAGGGACATCTTGCCAATGCTGACTGTGCTGCCGAGATAAAAAGACTTTACCGTGGTGGCACAACCCACTTTGTTTTGGCTCATTTATCCGAGAACAATAACACGGCTCAAAAGGCAGACGCTGCCGCAAGGGCGGCTCTTATGGATTTGGGAGCAAAGCAGAACGAGGACTACATATTATATACAGCTCCTGCCGAAAAGGGAAGGATAATAAGCTTATGATAAGGATAAAAATAATAGCACTGGGCAAACTTAAAGATAAATATTTACAGGATGCAGCGTCTGAATATCTCAAAAGGCTTTCGGCATATGCTAAGATGGAAATTATTGAAATCACCCCTGTAAGATTGCCCGAAAACCCTTCACAAGCTGAAATAAGTAAGGCTCTTGACACAGAGGCTGAAATGATTATGAAAAAATTAAGCAGCAAGGATTATGTAACCGCCCTTTGTATTGAGGGGAAGCAGCCTTCAAGCGAGCAACTAAGTGCAGAGCTTGCTACCCGTATAAATGGTGGTGACGGAAGCCTTGTATATATAATAGGAAGCTCATACGGACTATCGGACAAAATAAAGAGCAAAGCGGAGGAAAAGCTATCCTTCGGAAAAATGACCTTTACACATCAGTTTTTTAGGATAATGCTGTTGGAACAGCTGTATAGAAGCTTTAAAATTTATGAGGGCTCTAAATATCATAAATAATTAAAAAAATACTTGACCTTATGAGGTAGATGTGCTATAATTACTCTACCTCTGTGGGTTCTTTTTTTTTGCAAAAAGAACCTTGTTCCAAAACTTTTGCCGCATATTGTATGTGCTTGTCCCGCCTTGCCCAAAATGTTGG
>JAFXIJ010000004.1 GCA_017533175.1 Clostridia bacterium | reverse complement strand
TTCCTTCATCTTGTCGTTGAGTTCCTCGAAGTACTTCTTACCTACTTCCATAACCACGTCGTAGTACATCTTGATAAAGCGGCGGTAGCAGTCATAAGCCCAACGGGGGTTGCCGGACTTGGTGGCCAGAACTTCCACGACTTCCTCGTTCAGACCCAGGTTCAAGATAGTATCCATCATACCGGGCATGGAAGCGCGAGCTCCCGAGCGAACCGACACGAGAAGGGGATTTTCCAAATCACCGAACTTCTTGCCGGTAATGCCCTCCATTTTGTCGATGTATTCCATAATTTCTGCCTGAATAGCATCGTTGATTTTTCTTCCGTCTTCGTAGTACTGTGTGCAAGCCTCAGTAGTTACGGTGAAACCCTGGGGAACAGGAAGACCGATTTTGGTCATCTCTGCAAGGTTAGCACCCTTACCGCCGAGAAGCTCACGCATGCTTGCGTCACCTTCTGAGAAAAGGTAAACAAACTTCTTACTCATATTAAACCTCCTAAAATTTTTGGACAGGTTGTCCTTTTTTGAATAAAAGATTATCCTCCTAAAAGAAGATAGCACTCTATTATAACATATTTTTTCCGAAAATAAAGCAAAATTTGTAAAAAAATTAATATTTATATATAATTATTTAAGTTTTCATTAAAAAATGCGGAGTGTTTGTTCACTCCGCAATAAAATTTTAGTTTAATTTTTTCATAAAATGGTAAACCGTCTTGTTTATGACAACACCGGCAACAAGCGTTACGGTCAGCTCAATTACAAAGTTAATGGTTAACGCCGAAAAAACTACCGCCATTACGGAAGCACCACCAAGAATGGTGTTCTTGTAAAGAACTGCATAGAAAGTCATAAATAGCAACGTATTTAGAACGGGAACTGAAACTGCAGAAAGAATAAAGGACAAAAGATTTGTTTTACCAGCCTTTTCAAAAGCACGGAAGATTAAAGCTGCTACCAAACCGACAATTATTCTAGGAACAAAGCAGGTTATGGTGTAAGCTAACGGGTCGGTGTTAAAAAGGGTTAAAGCTGACGGGTCTATCATAAAGCCAATGCCAAATGCTTGTAAAAAGCTTGTAAGGCCAAATGCTGTTCCGAGAACAACTCCACCCGTTATGCCTGTGCAAACCGAACCGAGAGCAACCGGAATGGTCATAAGCGTTATGGAGAAAAGACCCGTTGTGATGTAGCCAAGCGGTGTAAAATTCATTACACCCATAATGGCGAGGAACATACCCAAAAGGGCAACTTTGAAGATGCTGGTTTTTTTGTTTTTCATATTTTTTTACCTCCGATACTGCCCGTATGCGCTTTGCTTAGTGAAGAGTGAATAGTGAAGGTGTTTGCTTTCGCAAACAAATGTAAATGTAAAAAATCATTTCAACCTTAACCGACTTTATTCAGCTTCAAAAAGGTGCGTTTTTGGTGCAGTTCATTTATTTTAATCTGTGCAAAGCACAGGATTAATTGTTCTTTTCGTATATAAGACGAAGACCTTCAAGCAAAAGATTTTCGTTATATATGATGTCTTTCTTGCAGTAGGAAATAATTTCTTTCGAAAGCCCACCCGTAGCAACTACCGTAGCCGTTTCGCCAAGCACATCTTCAATTCGTTCAATAAGCCCGTCAAGCATTGCCGCTGTGCCTAAAATAAGACCCGACTGCATACACTCGGTGGTGTTTGAGCCAATAACCGATTTTGGAGCAGTAAGTCCGATAGAGGGCAGTGCTGCGGTGCCGCTGCTTAGAGCTTTAAGGGTAAGATGCACGCCTGCGGCAATAGAGCCGCCTAAAAACGCACCGTTTTTATCAAGCACAGAAAGGGTTGTAGCGGTGCCCATATCAATGATAATGCAAGGCATGGTGTATTCGGCCAATGCACCCACAGCACCTGCGGCTAAATCGGCGCCAAGCTGTGCGGGATTATCAATACGAATATTAAGTCCCGTTTTAATTCCGGGGCCGAGCATAAGAGGAACCGTATCACAAAGAAGTGTTACCGCAGAGCTTATAGCCGAGCCAACGGCGGGAACAACCGAAGAAATAATAGCGTCTTCAATATCCGAAACATCTTCTCCGCGCAAAGACAGAACCTCTTTAATTTCCATAGCATATTGGTCTGCGGTTTTTAATGGGTCGGTCGCAAGTCTTGCAGTAGTGCAAAGAAGAGAATCTCTAAAAAGTCCGAGCGTAATGTTGGTGTTGCCTATATCAATAGCAAGTAGCATAACCTCAGCTCCTTTCGGCAACATTGTAACACTAATGGTCTTTAATTGCAAGAATTTTATAAAATAATAGTTGACTTAAAGGGATGGTTTTGATATAATATCGTGTGCTAATGGAATTTTTTAAACATTGGCTCCTTGCTCTGTGTGAGAATGCAGGGCCAAATGTCCAGAAGGAGGTGCAACGAAATGACAAATAAGTACGAGGCTTGCCTTATCTTTTCGGTAGCAGGCGGCGAAGAAAAAACCAATGAGCTCAAAGAAAAGTTCGCGGCTTTAATCGCAGCAAACGGAACTGTTGTCGGCGTTGATGATTGGGGAAAGCGCAGACTCGCTTACCTTATCGATGACGAGACAGAAGGCAACTATGTATTTACTACTTTTGAGTCGGCTCCGGAATTCCCGGCTGAGCTTGAAAGAGTAGCAGGCATTACCGAAGGTGTTCTTCGAGTTATGACAGTAAGAAAGTAAGTTGGAGGATGATGAAGAATGTTTAATCTTGTTGTTTTAACAGGCAGACTTACCGCTGACCCCGAACTGCGTTATACTTCGGGTAATATCCCGGTAACTTCTTTCTCCATCGCGGTTAGCCGTCGTTATAAGGCAGGAGAAGAGGCTCAGGCTGATTTTATCAACATTGTTGCTTGGCGTCAGACTGCTGAATTTGTAACAAAATACTTCCAAAAGGGAAGTATGATTGGCATAGAGGGTTCTATACAGACACGCCGATATGTTGACAAGGAAACCGGTAAGAACCGCACAGCGTTTGAGGTTATTGCAAACAACGTACAGTTTGTGGAATCTAAGCGTGACGGTGCAGCGGCACCAATGGCAGACGCTCCTGCAAGCTTTTCTAATGCAGGTGCTAATGAGTTTACCGATCTCTCGGGCGAGACCGATGATGATTTGCCGTTCTAATTTTAACTTTTAACGAATTTGTTCGTTTTTGCTTTTGCCCAATTTTTGAATAGGAGGCGTAAAAAATGGAAAGACCTATGCGCAGAAAGCCTCACAAGAAGGTTTGCCACTTCTGTGTGGACCGTGTTGAGGTTATCGATTATAAGGACGTAGCCCGTCTTCGCAAGTTCATATCTGAGCGTGCAAAGATTTTACCCCGCAGAGCAACAGGCACTTGTGCGGCTCACCAAAGAGAGCTGACTTCTGCTATCAAGCGTGCTCGTCAGGTAGCATTACTTCCTTATGTTAATGACTAAGTTGGTGGAAAAATGCTTCTAGATTTAAAGCCCTTGTTTTCGGGCAGTAAGGATTCCCTTAAAGTAGAGCTGATTAAGGATATGAGCGACCTTGAATTTCTTGGTTCTTCTCCTCTTAAAAAGCCTGTTAAGCTGTACGGTGAGATAAAAAGCCGTGCGGGAATCGTGGAGGCTGACATCAACTGTGAGGTGGAGTATTCGGCACCGTGTGACCGTTGCTTTAAGGAAACGGTTAAGAATTACAACTTTAATATCCTCCGTACCATTGTCACACATACCGACAATGATGACACCGAGGAGATGACGGTTGTTTCGGATATGATGCTTGACCTCGATGAATTTTGCTATACCGAAATAGTGATGTCTTTACCGACTAAGCATCTATGTAAAGAAACCTGCAAGGGACTTTGTGCAGATTGCGGTAAGGATTTAAACCAGGGGGACTGCGGTTGCAAAAAAACCGAAATAGATCCCAGACTTTCGGCTTTGGCAGAGCTTTTAAAAGAATAAAATACTAAAAAATATTTAAGGAGGTGCCGAAATGGCAGTACCGAAGAGAAAAACCTCTAAAGCCAGACGTGATAAGAGACGTAATAACGTTTGGAAGCTTACTGCTCCCACACTTGTTAAGTGTGAGTGCGGCGCATATAAAAGACCTCACAGACTTTGCTCGGCTTGCGGAAGATACCGCGGTCAAGAAGTTGTAAAGGTTGACGCTGAGTAAAATTATTAAAGGAAAGTCAAAGCATTTAAACCCGAACCAGCCTAAAAGGGCGGTTTTTAGATGTCTTTCGGCTCATTCACACACTTAAGGTAAGCCTTATGTGTTTGTCTTCACCAAAACCCAAACAAAAAACCGCACCTTTTAGGTCGCAGAATTTTGTAAATAAAGGATTTTTTGGTGTGCGAGACACAAAACGCAGTAAATCCTGACGGATTTACGAGTATTTTAACAAAGCATAACGAAAATCCTTGTTTCAAAATTTGATTCAGGTTTGAATGCTTTGACTTAGAGGGGGAGGCAGGTCTCTTCCTCTATTATTTTTTTATCTTTAAGCTGACGCTCATCAGCTTAAAACAGGAGAGGGAAATGGCTGTAACAGTAAACGGTGTTGAAAAGAAAAGTCCTGCAAAAAAAGCAGGAATAAAAGCGGGAGATATTCTTGTTGCCATAAACGGTAACGAGATTATCGATGTGCTTGATTATCGCTTTTATCAAAATGAAAAAGACCCTTCTGTTGAAATAATTCGAAAAAACAAAAACCGCATTATAAGAGTAAAAAAGGAAGAAGAACAAGAGCTGGGACTTGAATTTTGCGACTATCTTATGGATGAAAAACGCTCTTGTAAGAATAAATGTATATTTTGTTTTATTGACCAGCTGCCTCCTAATATGAGGGAAACGCTCTACTTTAAAGATGATGATTCCAGGCTTTCTTTCTTGTTTGGTAATTATATTACCCTTACCAATCTTACCGAGCATGAGATAAGCCGTATTATAAAATTGCATATAAGTCCGGTAAATATATCGGTACATACTACAAACCCTGAACTTCGATGCGAAATGATGAACAACCGCTTTGCAGGGGATACCCTTTCCATTATAAAAAGGTTTGACGATGCAGGGATTAAAATGAATTTCCAATTGGTTTTAGTCCCCGGTTATAACGACGGGCAGGAGCTGGAACGCTCGCTTAAAGAACTTAGTGAGTATAAAAATGCCTTGTCCATAGCCTCGGTTCCTGTGGGGCTTACACGTTTCCGCGAGGGACTTACGGAAATTGAGCCTTTCTGCGAGCAAACTGCAAAAGCGGTAATAGAAATAACAGAAAAAATTGCGGCTTCAAACCTTGAAAAGTATGGTGAACCAAGGGTTTTTGCCGCAGATGAGTTCTATTTGAAGGCTAAAATGGCTATGCCGAAACCTGAGGACTATGGCGAATATAATCAGCTTGATAATGGCGTTGGTATGTGGTCGCTGTTTGAAAAAGAGGCGCACGAGGCACTCCAAAGCCTTTCCTCACCAGAAAAACCCCGACGCGTTTCCGCGGTGACGGGTGTTGCGGCAGAACCTCTTATAAAGTCGGTGGTTGACAAGGCAAACCTAAAATGGCATAATTTAGATGCAGATGTATATTCTATAAAAAATGATTTTTTCGGTGAGCAAATCACCGTTGCAGGTCTTGTTACGGGACAGGATATTATAAATCAGTTAAAAAACAAGGATATTGCAGGCGAAATACTCATTCCGTCAAATATGCTCCGCTTCGAAGGTGACCTGTTTTTAGACAATGTGTCGGTAGGGAAGGTCGAAGAAGAGCTTGGCGTTAAGGTCACCGTTACGGGTGTCGGCGGATATGATTTCGTTGAGGCTTTAAGAGGAGGCGAAAATAATGGCTAAACCGATTGTTGCGGTTGTTGGCAGACCGAATGTGGGAAAATCAACACTTTTTAATAAGCTTATCGGTAAAAGAATGTCAATAGTTGATGATACCCCGGGAGTTACACGCGACAGAATTTATGGCGAGGCTGAATGGTGCGGACACGAAATGATGCTTATTGATACAGGAGGTATCGAGCATGGCACAGACGACGTTATACTCCTCGGCATGCGTTCACAAGCAGAGCTTGCAATCGAAATGGCAAATGTTATTATTTTTGTAGTCGATTTAAAAAGCGGCGTTACCGCTTCGGATATGGACGTTGCCTCAATGCTTCAAAAAAGCGGAAAACCAATTGTTGTATGCGTAAATAAGTGTGACAGACCGGGTGATGTGCCTTTGGAGTTTTATGAGTTTTATAATTTGGGACTCGGAGACCCCGTTGCTGTTTCCTCTGTGCACGGACACGGTACGGGAGATCTGCTTGATGAGGTTGTAAAATATTTTCCCGAGCGCACTGAAAACGGCGAAGAAAGAGAAATCATAAATGTCGCTGTTATAGGCAAACCCAATGCGGGAAAGTCCTCACTTATAAATGCCGTTTCGGGAGAGGAAAGAGCAATTGTTTCGGATATTGCGGGAACCACTCGTGACGCTATTGATACTCTGATTCAAAACAAGCACGGCACTTTCAATTTCACCGACACCGCAGGACTGCGCAGAAAATCAAAGGTTGAGGATAAGCTGGAAAAATACAGCGTGCTTCGCGCGCAGATGGCGGTAGAACGAAGCGATGTGTGTGTAATTTTGATTGACGGTAAGGATGGCTTTACCGAGCAGGATTCAAAGGTTGCAGGTCTTGCGCTTGACCAAGGAAAAGCCTGCATTATTGCAGTAAACAAGTGGGATATCGTTGAAAAGGACGGTAAAACCATGGACGCATACAGAAAAAGCCTGATGAAGGACTTTTCCTTTATGCCTTTTGCTCCGATAATCTTTATTTCGGCAAAAACAGGTCAAAGACTAGACCGCCTGTTCGAGCTTATAAAATTTGTATATGAACAAAATTCAATGCGCATATCAACAGGCAAGCTTAACGATATTTTAGCAGAGGCTACCGCGCGTGTTCAACCTCCCACCGACAAGGGAAAGAGATTAAAAATATACTATATGACACAGGCTTCTACAAAGCCGCCAACCTTTGTTTGCTTTTGCAATCGGCAGGAGCTTTTCCATTTCTCATATCAAAGATATTTGGAAAATCAGATAAGGGCTACTTTTGGGCTTGAAGGAACACCCGTGCGTTTTGTTATAAGAGAAAGAGGCGACAAATAATGATAAACTTAACCATAGCAATAGGTGCTTTAATTGTCGCCTATCTTTTGGGTTCTGTAAATTTTGCGGTTATTATCGGTAAGATATTTTTAGGTAAGGATGTAAGGAAAGAGGGAAGCGGAAACGCAGGAGCTACCAATGTTTTGCGTTCGGCAGGCATTATTCCCGGACTCTTAACCTTCCTTTTTGATGCATTCAAAGGCTTTTTGGCTTGTTTTATCGGTAAGCAGATTTTCGAGTATTTAAGCAGTAGCGTTGAGGGAGATATGTACAACCCTTCGGTTGGCGGCTATCTTTGCCTTGTTTGTGTTATGCTCGGTCATGTTTTCCCCATATTTTTCGGATTTAAGGGCGGGAAGGCGGTAGCTGTCAGCGTGGGAACCTATGCTGTGTGCTGCTATCCTGCCATACTTTTGGGTCTTTTGGCTTTTGTGGTTGTTCTTTTAATTTCAAGAATGGTCTCTTTAAGTTCTCTTGTCGCAACCGTTACGGTAGTAGGCTCATCAATTGTGTTTATGGATTTTTCCACTCCCTTTATACCTCAAATAATTTGTACTCTTCTAGCGGGAACCATTGTTTTTGTAAAACACAAGGAAAATATTATAAGACTTAAAAACGGTACCGAAAAGAAAATGTGGAAAGGAAAGGCTAAATAGGATGTCCAGAATTTCTGTTTTAGGCGCAGGAGGCTGGGGAATGGCTCTGGCAATAGCGGCGGCAGCCAGACACGAGGTTTTAATATGGTCGCCCTTTGAGGAGGAAATATCGCATCTTAAAGCCAATCGAACAAATCAAAGGCTGCTTAAAGATGCCGTATTACCCGACAGCATAAAGCTTACCACCGATATAAATGAAATAAACAGTAGCGATATAACGGTTATTGCAACTCCTTCCTTTGCAGTAAGAGAAACGGCAAAAAGACTTAAAAATATCAATACGGGAATTGTTACAATAGTTGCAAAGGGTTTTGAAAAGGAAAGTCTTTTAAGATTGTCTGAGGTTGTAAAGCAGGAGCTTCCGTTCTCTACGGTTACAACTCTTTCCGGACCCTCTCATGCAGAGGAAGTAGCAAAAAATATACCCACAATGCTTACAGCGGTATCTGAAGAACGCATAGCGGCACTTGCAGTGCAAGGAGCTTTCTCGAATGAGTTTTTGCGAGTATATACAGGTGATGATATCATAGGAGTTGAACTTGGCGGTGCTCTTAAAAACATAATCGCCATAGCCGCAGGCGTTTGCGACGGAATGGGACTTGGTGACAACTCAAAAGCAGCCCTTATCACAAGAGGTCTAAATGAAATGACAAAACTCGGTGTAAAGATGGGAGCAAAGGCACAGACCTTTGCGGGTCTTACCGGCATGGGAGATTTAATAGTGACCTGCACCTCTTCACACAGTAGAAACAATCGTTTCGGATATCTTGTAGGAAGCGGCACACCGGTTGAGGAAGCACTCAGGCAGGTAGGCACGGTTGAGGGCTATTATGCCAGTCTTATGGCAAATAAACTCAGCAAGCAATACGGTGTTGAAATGCCTATATGTGAGGTATGCTACCAAATGCTATATGAGGGACTTCCTGTTGAAGAAACGGTAAAAAAACTTATGACTCGTCCTTTTAAGGACGAATAAAAAGCAAAAACCGCAAGCGAAAGCTTGCGGTTTTAAAATTGCTTTAATGGTTTAGTTGGCACGAACTACCTTTCCTGAACGAAGGCAACGAGTGCAAACATTGATTCGACGAGGTGTGCCGTTAACAATGGCCCTTACCTTTACAACATTAGGCTTCCAGGTTCTGTTTGTTCTTCTGTGCGAGTGAGAAACCTTAATGCCGAAAGCAATTTCCTTGCTGCAGATATCACATTTTGCCATGACACTGCACCTCCTTATCTCAATTATGAATCTAGATAGCAAATGATATGATAACAGAAAACTAAACAATTTGCAAGTGTTTTTTTATTTTTTTAAATATTTAACATATATTTGTTGTAAATACTACTTTTTTTTGATATAATTCTGGATATGGAGATGATTTTTTGATAAAAACGGCAATTTTCGACCTGGATGGCACATTGTGTGATACGATTTCCGACCTCGCCGACTCTGTGAATTTTGCATTGGGACAAATGGGGTGCGAAAAGCGAAGCTTAGAGGAGATTATGAGTTTTGTCGGTAACGGAATACATAATCTAGTCACACTGTCACTGCCAAAGCAAAAACGAAGCGAACAGGACATTAATGCCGCTAAGAAATTCTTTTTTGAATATTATAAGGTTCATTTTGCCGATAAGACGGTCGCCTTCGACGGAATAATGCAAATGCTTTTAGCATTAAAGCAAAAGGGAATACAGCTTGCAGTTTGCAGCAATAAAGAAGACAGTATGACCCGAGAGGTAGTAAAAAAGCTTTTTGGGGATACCTTTGATATTGTGCTCGGACAAAGTGACCGTTTCCCATTAAAACCCGCACCCGAATCGACCTTATACATAATAGAAAAGCTGGGAAGCAAACAAGAACAAACCGCTTTTATCGGGGACTCGGATGTTGATATAAAAACCGCAAAAAATGCGGGAGTTTATTCTATTGGAGTAACTTGGGGTTTTAGAAGCAAAAAAGAGCTGATTGAAAACGGTTGTACGGCAATAGCCGAGAGCCCGTCGGATATAGTAAAAATAATCGAAAATCAAAATATTTGCTGAGGTGGAAATATGAAGAGACAGGATTATCTTTTGTGGGATGAATACTTTATGGGTATAGCTGAGCTGTCGGCTCAGCGCAGTAAGGACCCTTCTACACAGGTAGGCGCATGTATTGTAAGCGAAAACAACAAGATTTTATCGGTCGGCTATAACGGAATGCCTCGCGATTGCTCAGATGATATTTTCCCTTGGGAGCGTGAGGGTTCAAGCCTTGATACTAAGTATTTCTTCGTTTGCCATGCTGAGCTTAACGCAATTCTCAATTTCAGAGGCGGCAGCCTTGAAGGAAGCCGCATTTACACAACCCTTTTCCCCTGCAACGAGTGTGCAAAGGCAATAATTCAGTCGGGCATATCCGAAATTATTTATAAAAGCAACAAGTATTTAGGTACTGAATCGGTAACAGCATCTATAAGAATGTTTGAAGCCGCAGGTGTAAAGATGACTCCTTACAACAGCGGCAACAAAAAATTAGTTATTGAACTGTAAAGCCAAAAAGCTCTTCGGCAAACCATACTCTGTCAACAGAAAAGGTTTTTTGGTTAAGGTAGTTTAGGATTCCTGCGTCAGATGTAAAGTTAAAGGTTAATTTATAAGAATAAAGAGCCTGACGGGTAAAGCCTGCCTTTTTGTCGGGAGCCAATTTTCCGTACTTGCCGTCACCAAGCAACGGGTGACCTATCGAGGCTAGATGTGCTCTTATCTGATGTGTCCTTCCTGTTAGCAGGTCAACCTCTATAAGACTTAGACAATCTTTTTCTTTAATAACACGGTAGCGAGTCTTAATCGTAAGAGCACCGTCGCTTCGGGAACTTTTGAGATAAACCTTGTTTTTTGATTCGTTCTTTTCGAGGTAGCCTTCCAAGGTTGCCTCTTTTTGTTTAAAAATACCGTGGGCCACGGCTAAATATTGCTTGTCTATTTCTCTGCTTTTTATCTTATCGCATAAAATACGCAGAGCTTCGGCATTCTTTGCGGCGATTACAATTCCGCCTGTTCCTCGGTCAATTCGGTTGGCGAGGGAGGGCTTAAAGGAATTCTCCTTGTCTGGAAGATATTCTCCCTTATCATAAAGATAATGCTGAATTCTTCCTATAAGGGTATCATTATATTCCTTTTCGTCGGGATGAACAAGCACACCCTGTTTTTTATCTACTAGAAGTATGTTTTCATCTTCATAAACAATATCAAGCTTTTTTGGAGAGGAAAGAAAATCATATTTTGCCTCGGCAGGAGTTAAAAACTCGTCCTTAATCCAAAGCTCTACGACATCCCCCTCTTTAAGCTTATAGGAAATATCGGATTTTTTGCCGTTGACCTTTATATGCTTTGTCCGTATGTATTTAAACATAAGAGAGGTTGGAAGCATAGGGACTGCTTTAAGAATGAACTTGTCCAGCCTTTTGTCCTTATCATTTTTTTCGATTATAAATCTCTTCATACAAACTCCTAATAGATATTTACTGTTGGTCAACTTTATTATATCATACTTTTATACTTTTAAAAAGAACAAAATTGTGTTATATTATATTTAAGTCTTTTCTTAAAAACTCGGAGGCATAAGCAATGGAAGATCAAAATCTGAACGCAGGACACAGGGACAGACTCAGAGAAGAGTTTATAAAGGCAGGCGAAGATGCCTTACCTGATTATAAAATACTTGAAATGCTTCTGTTTTATGGAATTCCCAGAAAGGATACTAGGCAGCTGGCAAAAATTCTTTTAAATAAATTCGGCTCACTTTCGGGGGTGTTGGAGGCAGATATTACCGATTTAAAATCAGTAAGCGGAATGACTACTAATGCCGCCTGCTTAATAAAGCTAATACTGCCTTTGGCAAAAAGATATTTAAAAAGCAAAAACAGCGATGAGAGAACCCTTCATTCATTTGATGAAATCGGCAGCTTTGTGGTGGGGCAATACATTGCCGCAAAGGGTGAAAAGGCAATACTTGTCTGTATGAACCGTGTGGGCAAGGTGCTTGGCGTAAAAATTCTTGCCGAGGGTGATTTTGATTCGGCGGGAATAAGCATACGAACCATAATAGAACATATTTTACAAACAAAAGCCACCTCTGTGGTTTTAGCACATAACCATCCAAGCGGAATTGCCTTACCCTCAAAGGAGGACGTTTGTGTGACAAGGCAAATAAGCGATGCCTTAAAGGCAATTTCGGTAAACTTTATAGACCATATAATAGTATCGGGAAACGATTATGTTTCAATGGCACAGTCAAAGGAGTTTAGGGAAATATTTGAATAATAAAAAAGCTTTCTGTATGTAAAAACAGAAAGCTTTTCTTTTTGCATCAAATTGCAGTCCCGCGAAGAAAATCATACTGACTGGCAATGGCACTCCATGTGTTTGCCCCGACAATACCGTTTGCAGTTATACCGAAAAGTCGCTGAAAAACAGTTACGGCATCCCTTGTTTGACTGCCAAAATATCCCGTAATAGGTATTTTGGGAATTTCGGTGTAAAAGTCGGCAATGTATGAAAGGTAGGTTTGCAGAGCTTCAACATCCTCGTTTTGCATACCCTCCGCTAAAAAGTAGCCGGGGAAAAGCTTGGCGCGCTCGCCGTAAAAGGTATCGGGAAGTGAATCAATCGTCTGTATATATATCTGTTTTAAAAGATTCCAGGTTTCTTCATCAACAATTCCCGTCGGTGTAGCTCCGTAAAAGCTTTGAAAGGCGGATACAGCGTCAGCGGTTGACTGAGAGTATGTGCCGTCTATGCTTATAAGCGGAATGGCACCGTTAAAGTAGGCAATTACCGCAAGATAATACTGTATAAGCCTTACCTCCTCACCCGTAGTGCCTATGCCAAATTCGGTTATAAAGGGAAGCTCTGCCTCTTGCAGAGTTACACCTTCGCTTACAAGCTCGGCGAGGCTTTTAACCCCTGTGTAGTATCTTTTTATACTGTACCAGGTTGACTTGTCAACTATTCCGGTTTCTGCAAGGTTGAAAATCTGCTGAAAGGCACGGACAGCGTTTTCGGTGTTTATATCAAAATATCCGTTTTCATCGGGAATACGGGGAATGGCTGGGTAGTTTTGCCCGATTCGATTAAGCTGCTCTTGCAAAATTTCCACGCTGTTGCCCGCATCTCCTTGCCTAAGGGTGCCGGGGAAGGACTCCTCTATGCTTTGGACTGGCGCGTCGGTAATGATATCAATGTCGGTTCCGTAATACCTTGTTAGTATTTCATACGGGGTAAGACCCTCATTTGCAAGGGTGACGGTACCCCATTGGGAAAGTCCCTCACAGGTTGAGGTAGTGCCGTTGCAGAACTGTGTAAAAAACGGGTTCACAGTGCCTTGACGCACAACATAGTCGTTAAAGAGCTCATCTACTATACGGCTTACATTTTCAAATATATCTCTGTCGGGCACATAAGCTTGGTCGTAACGGGTGGAGTTTGTAATATCATAATCATACCCACGGGACGGATACCATTCGGTGTAAATTCGGTTGAGCGCATAAGTAGTTATAGCATAAACGTTCGCGCGTATTGCCGATTCCGGCCAGGTGGGATATATCTCGCTTGAAACCACATTTTTTATGTAGTCAACAAAGGGTACTGTTACGGTTTCGGCATCGGAACCCGGTGCGCCGAGATGAACTCGTATGGTTTCGGGAATTACTGGATAAGGACTAGGAGGCATTTATATTCCCTGCCTTTCGGTAAATTCATTAATTATTACGGTACTGTTATTTCCGTTATCCAAAAACGGCAGTAAATTAACCTTTTGAATGGAGGTTACTTTATCAAAAATCTGAACACCTAAATGAATGGTATCTACAAAGCCGTCAGCCTCGGTAAGAATGTTATAGTTGGCGTAGGGAAGAATCTCGCTGTTAGCCTCTTCGGAATATTCGATTGCGGGGGCGCTAAGAGCAAACGGACCTGCCTTTCCGCTTATATCGGTAATACCCTCAGCAAAAACGGTTCTGTTGTCGGCATCTCCCGTAAATACGGTTATCTTGGCGCCTTGAAGTGGGTAAAGCTCTTGCACCGAGGTAACGTTCACTAAAAGAAAGCCTTCACCTGTCATTTCTTCGGTGCTTTGCTCTTCATAGTCGGAGGCAGGCTCGCTGTAATTCGGAATAAGCTCGGTTGCGTCCTCTCTTTCGGTATTCTGTGAAACAACAGCTATTTCGCGCGGAAGCCGAGAGCGTTTTTGCATATCTTTCATTTCATCAATATATTTCTTAAATAAGGATTTGTCCATTACCATTCTCCTTTCAACTATATTTTATGATGCTGCATCAAGAATAGTTACAAAAACACTGTAAATAATAAGCATGGTGATAAAAATGGAAAAAATTCGGGACTACTCTAATGTAACACTCGGCACAAACATAGATAAAAACCTACAACTTATAAAGGATATTTTCTCAAAAGACACGGTGCTAAGGAATAAAAGAATAGGAACAGGTTTAGGGTTTTCCTGTGTCGTGCTTTACTTTGACGGAATGGTAAATGTAGAGCTTATCAATCAGGCAATCGTGCGTCCTTTGGTGCTTGCAAAAAACGGAAACACGGCAAAGAGCCGAGAACAATTTGTGGCAGAAGACCTGCTTTATGCGGGAGAGGTCAAGGTGACATCAAAGGTAGGGGATATGCTTAGCGGAATGCTCTACGGTGACAGCTTGCTTTTAATTGAAAACTGTAAAAATGCGCTGGTTATAAATACAAAAGGATGGAGAACAAGAGGAATAAGCGAGCCTCAGGATGAAAGGGTTTTACAGGGACCTCGTGAGGGCTTTGATGAAGCGGCTATGTTTAATCTTGCGCTGATACGCCGAAAATTGCTGACACCTGATTTCTGCTCTGAGATGCTAAGACTAGGACGCAGAACCGATACGGTTGTTTTTATATGCTATCTTGATTCGTTGGTTGATAAGGGCTTACTAAAAGAGCTCAAAAAAAGACTGAAAAAAATTGATATAGACGGAATACTCGACACCAACTATATAAATGAGCTGATTCGCGACCGCAAGGGCTCTCTTTTTAAAACAAGCGGAACGACCGAACGCCCTGATATAGTTGCCGCAAGGCTTTTGGAGGGGCGTATAGCCGTTATAGTGGACGGAACACCTGTTGTTATGACCCTGCCGTATCTTTTTTCGGAGAATTTTCAATCGGATGAGGACTACTATATAAACTATAAAATAGCCTCGTCGGCAAGAATAATAAGAATGGTGTGCTTCTTTTTAGCTGTAACTGTGCCTGCATTTTTTATGGCACTGGTGCGATTTCATTTTGAGCTTCTTCCCACAGCTTTTGCAATATCTGTCGCCGAAAGCAGAGGAGGAGTACCGTTTTCGGCTTTAAGTGAAAGTCTGCTTCTTATTTTCATTTTTGAAATTCTTCGTGAAACGGGACTTCGTATGCCGCAAAGCGTAGGACACGCACTAAGCATAGTGGGAGGTTTGGTTATCGGACAGGCGGCGGTCGATGCTAAAATAATCAGCGCACCTATGCTTATAGCGGTTGCGCTGGCGGGAATTTCTGGACTGATGGTACCGCGGCTTAAAGCAGCAGTGTTTTATCTTAGAATAATATTTGTGCTATTGGCATCGGTTATGGGGGTCTTCGGAATTTTAATCGGATGGACAATTACCTTAATACACATTTTATCAATAACCTCGTTGGGCGTTTCCTCTACAATTTCACTTAGCAACCCAACCTCGCAGGGCTTAAAGGATATTTTTTATCGAAGCTCTTGGGTGAAAATGCGAGAAAGACCGATTTTTACAAGAAAAAACATTATAAGAAAGAAATAATATGAAAAGATTAATTTTTATTTTACTAAGCTCTTTATTGCTTTTGCTCTCAGGCTGCGGCAGAGAGCCGGATAAAACCTTTTTAGTGTCAGCGGTATGCTTTGAAAATAAAGAGGGCAAAATTTTAGTCACGGCAGAGTATATATCTGTGTCGGATACCGATGTTAAAGAGGGCTATACCGCTAAAACGGCATCAATAGAAGCCGAAGGAGTGTCCGCAGCGGTAAGCAGACTTTCGGGAGATATGACAAAGGTGCTTTCCTTTTCACATTGTGCAGTTGTAATGCTAGGGAAAAATCTTACCGCACAAAACACAAGAGATGTTCTCTCTTTCCTAAAAAACGAAGAAATATCGCTGTCCGCAACGCTTGTTTGTGTAGATGATGCATCTGTTCTAAATGCCGAAACCGACTCGAATCTATCGACAGGCTATGCGCTTGTTTCTTTGCTTAAAAGCAGAGGAGAGCTGTTTGGCTACGGAACTCACACCAAAATATATGAGATATCAACCGCAAGAAAGCAGAAAACAAATATATTTGCCATACCCTATGTGACCTTAAAGGACAAAAAGCTTTCTGCTGATGGTATGATGCTTTATCTTGATGACACGCCGCGGCTTAAACTTGATACCAAAGAGAGTATTTACTACGCCATGGCAAGAAATGTTTACGAGGGCGGTATGATTGAGATAGAGGACAGAGTAGAAAAACAAAAAGCCACCAAAATCAAGGAAAAGGAACAAGAGAAAGACAACCTCACTCTTTCAAGCAATATAGAAAGTGAAGAGATTAAAAATGAGCTTGAAGCTTTTATAAATGAAATGCAGAGAAAGGGCATTTATCTGTTTTCTTCTCACGGCTTTAAAAATATAAAAATAGAAGGGGAGAGTCCCGATTGAGAAAAATTAGGGCAAACAGACTCTATATATGCCTTGCCTCCTTGGCGGTTTTTGGCAATGGCGCCTTTGCGGCAGAGTTTATAAGCTCAGACGGAGTAGAACTTATAAGCTTAGGTCTGGCGCTTATTTTGACAGTAGCCACGCTGTATTTTTCCTTAAAGGCAGCAGCATTTTTTAAAAATAAAACAAACTCTGCAAAAAGCCGTCTTTCTTTGCCGATTATATTTATCTCTGGAATACTTTGCATCTTGGCGGCGGTGTATTCTCTTGAAAATTTAATTGAGATTTGTGCTAACACTCTCGCAAAAGAGATAAGCGCAGGGCTTATTATTTTAAGCCTTATTCTTACGGTTGTCGCAATTGTAGCATCAAAACAAAAAGTTCTTTTAAAATTTTCGGTTTTGCTTCTGCCTTTGTGTCTTGCACTTATCCTTTTTATCTTTCTAATGTCTTTTCCTTATATGAGTATAAAATATTTAGAAATAAAATCTTTTCCCGAAATAAGCCCTTTAATAACGGCAACTGCAAAAAGATTTGTATTCGGATTTTTACCCGTATGCCTTCCGCTTGCCGTGCTTTGTCTTGATAAGCCTCTTTCGGCAGTTGCAGGAGGGGCTATCGGCTCAGGGCTTGTCATTCTTACAGCAGTAAACACAGTTCTGATTTTTGGCTCGCAGTTTGCGTCAGAGCTTTCTTACCCCTATGCCGAGGCGGTTAGTGCCGTGTCGGTCGGAGAGCTGTTTTCGCGTATGGATGCCGCATTGTATCCAATTTGCTTTTTTCCGGGAATTATCAGGGTTTCGGTTCAGCTAACTGCGGCAATTAAGCTTTTAGAAAAAGCAAAAAAGATAAGAAAATTATCAATTTAGTATTGAAATATCGCCCCTTATATGCTAATATAACTATATATCAAATATTAAAGTTAATTCATTTTGTGCGAAATAACTAATTATTTGTAATCATTTGCGTTATTATGTAGATTTTAACCTACTATAACCGAAAGGGGAGCTTTTTTTGAAAAACTATTCTGCAAAACAAATTAGAAATGTTGTCCTCGCAGGACACGCATCGGCAGGAAAGACCTCTCTTGCCGAGGCGGCATATTTTCTGACAGGCAAATCCGACCGACTCGGCACAGTAGCAGAGGGAAATACAATATGCGACTTTGATCCGGAAGAAATACGCAGAAAGTCAAGTATTTCGGCGGCAGTAGTTCCTTGTGAATGGAAGGATGTTAAAATAAATTTAATTGACACCCCCGGTCAGTTTGATTTTGCAGGTGGTGTTAAGGAGGGTATGCGCGCGGCAGGCTCGGCTGTTATAGTCGTTTCGGGCAAGAGCGGCGTTTCGGTCGGCGCACAAAAGGCTTTTGACTCGGCAAGTGAAAAGGGAATTGCAAAGCTCTTTTTCATTAATAAGACAGACCATGAGCATGCAGATTTTTACAAGGTTTTTGAGGACTTAAAGTCAACCTTTGGACCGATGGTATGCCCCATAGTTGTACCGTATGTTGTTGATAACAAGGTACAATGCTACATAAATCTCGTTGAGCATAGAGCTTATGAATATAAAAACGGTAAGGCTGTTCCTTGCGCCATACCCGATATGGGGCACCGTCTTGAAGGCTTACGCACTGCGATGAATGAGGCGGTAGCCGAAACCAGTGAGGAGCTTATGGAGAAATATTTCTCAGGAGAGGAATTTACCCCCGATGAGCTTATAATGGGTCTTGCAACAGGTGTACGCCGAGGTGAGATAGCCCCTGTATTCTGCGGAAGTGCAACCTCCTTAGAGGCGGTTGACCAGCTTATGAACGGCCTTATCTGGCTTGCTCCTTGGGCTGAAACAGTTGCAGGCGAAACCGGCGTTGACAACGACGGAAATGAAGTTAAGCTTACTGTTAATGAGGATGCACAAACCGTTGCTACTGTATTTAAGACGGTTGTTGACCCATTTGTAGGAAAGCTCCTTTATTTCAAGGTCGTATGCGGTAAGGTTAGCTCGGATATGACACTTCTTAATATGCGTACGGGCGCACAGGAAAGAATAGGAAAGCTTTATTATGTCTGCGGTAAAAAGCAGACCGAAACAAAAGAGGTTGTTGCGGGCGACATTGGTGCAATAGCAAAGCTTAATAACACAGGAACGGGCGACACACTATGCTCGCCTTCAAGACCTATAAGACTTCCTGGGGTTAATTTTGACACACCTTGTTACAAAATGTCGGCAAAGCCCAAGAACAAGGGCGAGGAGGATAAGCTGGCGGCGGGAATCATCAAGCTTACAGAGGAAGATCCGACACTTACCTTCGGCAACAACGAGGCAACGGGAGAAATGATTTTAGCGGGACTCGGCGAACAGCATCTTGAAACGGTTGCCGCTAAGCTTAAAGCAAAGTTCGGCGTAGAAGTAGTTTTCGAGGCTCCCAAGGTTGCATATCGTGAAACCATTCGCAAGAAGAGTAAGGTTCAGGGCAAATATAAGAAACAGTCGGGCGGACACGGTCAGTACGGCGACGTTTGGATAGAGTTTGAACCGTGGGAGTGCGATGAATTAGAATTTGCTGAAACAGTATTCGGCGGCTCGGTACCTAAAAACTATTTCCCTGCGGTTGAAAAGGGACTTAAAGACAGCGCTAAGGCGGGTGTGCTTGCAGGCTATCCGATGGTTGGCGTAAAGGCAACCCTGCTTGACGGCTCGTATCACCCTGTCGATTCATCCGAGCTTGCATTTAAAACGGCGGCGTCCCTTGCCTACAAGGCAGGTATACCTGAGGCTTCCCCCGTATTGCTCGAACCGATTACAACAGTGGTTGTAAAGGTTCCTACCGATAATGCAGGCGACATTATGGGAGACATAAATAAGCGAAGAGGTCGCGTTCTTGGAATGGACCCCGAAGGCAAACTGATGGTTATAACCGCAGAGGTGCCCGAGAGCGAACTTTACGATTTCCCCACAACCCTGCGTTCTGTAACCAGAGGCGTCGGCTCCTTCACATCTGAATTCGCAAGATACGAGGAAGCTCCTGCTTCTATTGCGCAAAAGATAATAGAGGAAAGCAAAGCCGAATAGCAAAAGACTAAAAAAGGTAACATAGGAAATATTGCATAAAAAATCCAAAAATTTTTGTAAAAAAGAACATTTATACAAAAAACACTATAATTTTCAATATTTTTTATAGACAAATAGCTTATTTTATGTTAGAATTGCTGTGCTATGGACCATTTTCACAAAAGGTGAAAATTTTCCAATCAAAAAGGAAACTAAAATATTAAAAAATATGAAAGGAAGAAATGCATGAAAAAAACATTTAAGCGAGTTTTAAGCACAGTTCTTGCACTCTGTGTATTACTCGCAAGCGCAACCTGCCTCATGGGCATGTCGGTTTCGGCAGATGAAACACCTGCAAATACCACAGTATTCGTATGGGAAAACGCACCGTTAGACCAGTATCTACGCTTTGGCGGCTGCGGATATACTGATTTACTGAAAGGTATAGCAGATGTTCTTTGGGGACAGGATGAAGGAGAAGAAGTAAAAATCTCGTTTGACTACTACAATCCTGACGGTGGTTCC
>JAFXIJ010000010.1 GCA_017533175.1 Clostridia bacterium | reverse complement strand
GCGCCTTAAAAGTGAAAATTTTGTGTGCAAGAAAAGGAAAACCCCACCAATAATGCTGACGCATATTGGTGGGGTTTGACGCATTATTGTGCCAAAAGGTTTGCTTTTTAAGGAAAAACATCCTTAACGGTACGTGGCGAAAGCCAGAGGAGTTTTGTTTTAATTCACTTCATTGTTTGAGCCAATTTTAATATTGGCTGTGTAATAACGCCTTGCCCTGTAAATAGTCAGCGTAACCGTTTGACCCGGCTTGCATTTTTCCATAGCATCATTAAAAACTGTGTAATTGGTGATTTCAACACCGTTAAACTCTGTTATAATGTCTGCACTTGTAATTCCTGCATTATCAGCAGGTCCTCCCGTTGCAACACTGTAAACCACTGCGCCTACGGGATAACCGTAAGCTTTAAGTGTTTCGGCATCATATCTTTCACTTATTGTAATGCCGATATAGGGTGTCGGTGCATCCTGATTAGAAATTATCTTTTCGGTAATTTGTTTTACAGTATTTGAAGGAACGGCAAAACCCATACCTTCATACCCTTCTGAAACTATTTTGCTTGAATTTATGCCTACAAGTTCTCCTTTAATATTGACAAGCGCACCGCCAGAGTTGCCCGGATTAATGGCAGCATCTGTTTGAATGAGGGACGCAGCATCGGAGGTATCGGAAATCACACGATTTAGTCCGCTTATTACTCCGTAGGTAACAGAGCCCATAAAATCAAGTCCGCCAGGATTTCCTATTGCAACCACAAACTGTCCTACATTAAGATTTGATGAATCAGCAAAGGTAACCTCGGGGAGATTTTTTCCATTTATTTTTATGACAGCAAGGTCATTTGAGATATTATAGCCAACAATTTCTGCTGAGTAGCCATCCTCACTGTCTTCACTTAAAAAGACCTTAACCTCGGCATCGGCATAAGAAATAGCGTCCTTGATAACGTGATAATTCGTAATAATATATCCGTCAGAGGAATAGATTACTCCCGAGCCTTCTCCCGAAGCTTCCTGTGTGCCGCCGAAAAAGCTTTCAACCGAGACGGTGGTTCTAATACCTACAACGCTGTTTGTAACCTTCCTTGCAACCGCCTCAACTATCGTTGCATCAACGTTTTCAACGGTAATGTTAACCTCTTCGCCTCCCTGCTCTACTATTATTTCGGTAGAGCCGGTATTTGTTGTATCCTTTTTAAACAAAACATTGTATGTCATAAAGACTGTAAGACTGCTTGCTGCACCGACAAGCGCCGCGAGAATAACAGCCACCACCACCGTACCGAAGGAATATCTTTTGGGAGCCTTCTCTGTATTTGCGGGCTGCGTGTAGCTCGGCACAGGACGGTAAACAGGCTTTTGCTCTAAATATTCAACCCCGTAGTTACCGTTTGGCATATAATCGGTCGTTCTCTCCTCCGAAGAATCCTCATCACAGCTAAACTGCTGTTCAAGAATTTCTGCCGCGGTGGGAGTGCTGTCAAGCTCGGCATTTTGGCTCTCTATATCCTCATTCACGTTTCCTTTTTTTATTTCTTCATCAAAGCCTGTAAGCTCTCCGCTGTTTTCAGGTGTACGGTTTTCGCCCATATTTACTCCTTAATTTAGCTAAAAATATTTTTACTTAATTGTAACTCACATATATTATCTATATGAGAATAATATATGAATTAATCGTAAACAAATTTATACAATTTTATTTTGTTTCTTTGCCGCCGTTAAAGTATTCTTCATAAGAGTTGCAATTGTCATAGGACCTACTCCTCCCGGAACAGGTGTTATATATGATGCCTTTTTCTCGGCAGCATCAAAATCAACATCGCCGCAAAGCTTTCCGTCAGCCATTCTGTTAATTCCGACATCAATAACTACGGCACCCTCTTTAACCATATCCTCTGTGACAAATTTTGCTCTTCCGACAGCCGCAACAAGAATATCTGCATTTCTGCAAAAAGCTGCTAAATCCTTTGTCTTTGAGTGTGTTATTGTAACGGTACCGTTTTTATGAAGCAGCAGCATTGCCATAGGCTTGCCAACAATGTTTGACCTGCCTATTACAACGCAGTTTTTGCCCGTTACATCTATGCCCTCATATTCGAGCATTTCCATAATCCCCGCAGGTGTACAGGGCAGAAAATCATAATCCCCGTTCATAATTTTGCCCACATTTACAGGGTGAAATGCATCGACATCCTTTTCGGGCAAAATTGCATTAATAACGGCGTCCTCATCGAGATGACGAGGAAGCGGAAGCTGACACAAAATACCGTTAATTTTACTGTCTTTATTTAAATTATCAATAAGCTTTAAAAGCTCATCAATTTGAGTGTTCTCGGGCAAGGCATACTCGACCGAATACATGCCGAGCTGCTCACAGGCTTTTTTCTTATTTGAAACATAAACCTTTGAGGCAGGGTCCTCTCCCACTATAATAACGGCAAGACCCGGCACTATTCCTTTTTCTTTAAGACCTCTAACCTCCGCAGCAATTTTTTCCTTTACCGCCGCAGAAATTACCTTTCCATCTATTATTTTTGCCATATCAATTATTCCTCGCCTTCTATAATTACATCTTCATCCAAGTCGCTAAACATTTGCTCATAGGTGCTGTCCTTATACACCTTTCTCTTTCTTGCATAAAGGACAACAAACACGACAACTGCCGCAACGCTTATTGTCAAAGAAAGCAAGAAAGACACCTTTATATTGCCAATCATAAGGCTGTCGGTGCGCAGAAGCTCGATAAATGCTCTTCCAAAGCCGTACCAGATGCAATACATAAGTGAGGTTTCGCCGCTGAATCTGCGTTTTTTGCTTAGAAGGAAGATTACAAGCGCGCCTAAAAGACACCAAACCGACTCATAAAGGAAGCATGGATGTGCCAAATCGGTAGGTTCATAGCCCAGCTTTATAAATTCCCTTACAACATTTTCACTCGACATTCCCCAAAAGTCACTTCCTGTGGGTCCTCCGAATGCCTCTTGATTTAAAAAGTTGCCCCATCTGCCTATTCCTTGTCCGATAAGAAAGGCAACCGATGCCAAATCGGCAATGTCAAGGAACTTTACCTTTCGTATCTTACACATAATAAAGCCTGACACTAACGCGCCGATTACTGCACCGTAGATAGCAAGACCTGAAAAACCCGAACCGCCAAAACCGAATATTTCCGAAAAGCTTGAAAGCTTAACACCGTCGAATATCAAATAATAAGCCCTGGCACCGATTATTGCACAAGGTGTTGCAACTAATACAACATCCAGCATTTTATCGGTATTAATGTTGAATCTTTTTGCATTAAAATATCCGTACACCATAGCCAGCATAAAGCCTGTCGCTATTATTATGCCGTACCAATATATATCCCAGCCATTACCTATCGGCAGAGTGAATGCTATTGGATTTAAAATCAAATCAATGCCGAAAATTGTTACATTATAGGTCATTTTCACATCTCCTTGGGTAGAATTACGGAAAGCACAGAAGACTCCTCTGTGAATCCTTTAATTCGATTTAATATATCTTCCTCATTAATGCTTTTTAGCTCCTCAATCGTGTCAAAAAGCTCGCCGTTTGAAACCGCACACTCCACCATATTCATTACTATGCCTTCGGTGTTGTCAAAGCGCCGTACCGCATCGCCATAGAGAGCTCTTTTTACCGCTTCAAGCATTTTCTTATCTATTCCCTCTCGGCTTATGCGCTCTATTTCTTTTAGTATCTCATTTGCTACGGCTTTTGGATCGGATGACTCGCCGTCAAAAATTATTGCAGAATATCCGGGGCCTGAAAAGTTGTCGTATGAAAACTCATCGTTTATCAAGGAGGCATCAATCAGTCTTTTGTAAAGGGGTGAGCATTCCGAGGCTATAAGTTCAAGGGCTAAATCGGCTATGCATTTTTCGCGAACCGTCTGTACCTCTCCCTTTAACTGTTCCTTAAAGCCAAAGCAAAAAATAGGCTTTGCTACCTCTAATCTTTGCTCAATATAGTGTTGCTTCGGTGCTTTGTTATCTTCAAACTTAGCCCTTTCAATTTTTACCTTCTCGGTTATCTTTATGCCATTTTCTATCTGTGCTAAGACCTTTTCTGTTTTTACATTTCCCGCTATGCAGACAAACATATTAGCAGGGTTATAGAAGGTTTTATAACTTTCGTACAGCAGATTATAATCTATTTTAGCTATCGATTCTACCGTACCCGCAATATCAATTTTTACTGGATGCTTTGTGTACATACATCCAAGCATATTGAACAGCACCCTCCAACCGGGGCTGTCCTCGTACATTTTTATTTCCTGACCTATTATGCCCTGTTCTTTTTTTACCGTTTCCTCTGTAAAGTATGGGGTTTGAACGAAATCTAGTAAAATATCAAGGTTTTCTTTAAAATTTGTCACACAGGAAAAAAGATAACAGGTGCGGTCAAAGGAGGTAAATGCATTTGCGTATGCGCCTGTTTTAGCAAATTTTGCAAAGGCGTCCCCTTCTTCACACTCAAAAAGCTTGTGCTCCAAAAAATGTGCAATTCCTTCGGGAACCGATATAAAAGGCCCACCGTTACGGCTGAAAGTTGTATCAACCGAGCCGTAGCGTGTTCCAAACACCGCAAAGGATGAGGAAAAGCCCTCTTTTTCCATAATATAAACCGAAAGACCAGAGTCGAGCTGTGCCAGGGTGTATTCGCCTAAAACGGAGTCTTTAATAACCTTTCTTGTCATTTTTAATTACTCCCTTCAGGTAAAAGCTTATAAATAGTGTGAAGCGTATAGCAGTTTGCAGCCTTTACAATTTGCTCTTTGGTTATGCCTTTAATTTTTTCTGCCATTTCCTTGGGCGAGCATAAATCGTTTTCTATGCTCTTAGCATACCAAAGGTCAAGAGAGCTTGCGCTGTCATAATACGACATAAGTGTTTCACATACTGCTTTTTTAGAGCTTTCTATATCACAGTCATCTATCTTGCCGTTTTTAATGTCATCAAATTCCTTGCCTACTGCCTCGATTACCCTGTCGGCATTTTGGGCATCTATACCCGAATCGACCAGCATATAGCCCTTTTTAAACACGGCAGATGCCGAGCAATAGTAACAAAGGGACTGTTTTTCTCTCACATTTTTAAACAGCTTTGAGTAGGTTCCTCCGCCGAATATATCAGAGAACACCAAATGTGGCAGAGCTTTATCCCCCTCGCCGTTATCCGAACAGGTGTATCCCATCGTAAGCTTTCCTTGTGTTACAGCATACTGCTCGGTTACTGTGTTTACGCTTTCAGCCTTAGGTAAAAGTGCCGCTTTTGATATGTTTGCGATATTTTCCCTTTTTATATTTTGAAATCTGGCTTTAAGATTTTCAAAAATTCCGTCTGGCAAATGCTTGCCGACAATATGCAATCTTACATAAGATGTGCTAAGTAGCTGTTGCCACGCATTATAGAGCTCCTCGCCCGTCATACTCTCTACCTCATCGGCTTTTCCGTAAACGAAAAGCCCGTAAGGGTCTCTGCCAAACATTTTTTCGATAAGGCGGGTTCTTGCAAAGGAGCGTTTGTTGTTTATTTCTCCTTCTATTCTGTCAATTGTTTTGCATTTTTCCCTTGCAACATCCTTTTCACAAAAGGACCTGCTGTTAAGCGATGGCTCAAACACCATGGAAAAAAGCAAATCGGCACCTTTGGATAAAATATCCTCATTTTCAAATGTAAGCTCATCGTTTATAAGATTTATTTTTAAGCAAATGTGAAGACTGTCGCCCTTCTTTTGCACTGATGCCGAAAGCATTGCGCCGTAAAGCTCCAAAAGTCTGATGTTTAAATCTGTATAATCCTTGTATTTATCGGTACAGGAGGAAAGTAAAAACGGAAGCAG
This sequence comes from Clostridia bacterium, assembly GCA_017533175.1. GTDB lineage: Bacteria > Bacillota > Clostridia > Oscillospirales > Acutalibacteraceae > SFWF01. The sequence goes on along the minus strand of JAFXIJ010000010.1, from coordinate 79,149 downwards.
AGCGTTTGCCGAAATTGTTTTACTGTCAAGCGGAACAAAAAAATGGAATGATATTAAAGTTGAATTAAATCTATCATTCTTTATATAAAGACCGTCAATCCCATGGCCTAACTTTACAACCCTGTTTTCCAAAAGCTTTCCTCCTTGGTTTATTGTAGCTGAATTATTATAGCATATAATTTCTAATAACGCTATCTTTTTTTACAGTAATTTTATTGACATTATTAATCAAACATAGTATAATTAGAACGAATCAGTAAATAATGATTTAGAATTTAAAAGTGAGGTGCGACACAATGAAAGCAAAGCACGTTTTATGGATTGTTTCAGGCATAGTTGCAGTAGTTGCAATGGCGGCAGGAATTGCAGTTTTTGTTGACCGTTATTTGAAGAAGAAAGAGTGCCCCGACGGATATATTGAATGCTGCGGCGGTGAGGATGACGAACTTATCGCTGAGGAATAATTTTTAAGTTGATATATTTTAAACTAATCAGCACAAAGACGCTTACATACGATGTGTAAGCGTCTATTTTTGTATGTTTTAATCTTTTATTCTTGTTTTTCAGTCTAAAATTAGGTCAAATTTGTGCATTATAACCAAAAATCAGAATGTTTTTGTTTAATACAACTCTTGCATTTTGAATTTGAATATAGTATTATATAAAGTAAGTTAATAAAAATCGTGTCTAACAGCACAAAAAACCCGTAAAGGAGTAATAATATGGCAGAAATTACATCCAAGCAACTTGCCGCGCAAATTGAAAAAAAACTATTAAACAATTTTGGTGTTTCGGCAGAAAATGCATCTAACGACCTTTTCTATAAGGCAACCGTTTTGGTGCTGCTTGATATAATGCGTGAACGCAGAACCGCGTTCAAAAAAGAAGTAGGCAAAAAAGAGGCTAAGACGGTCTATTATTTAAGTATGGAGTTCCTTATGGGCCGCTCGCTTAAAAACAACCTTTATAACCTCGACTTAACAAATAAGATGGAAAAGGCTCTCTCCTCTTTTAAGGTTAATCTTGAAAGCCTCTATGAGCTCGAGCCCGATGCAGGGCTTGGCAACGGAGGTTTAGGTAGGCTTGCCGCTTGCTTCTTAGACGGTCTGTCCTCGGGCGGCTACCCTGCTATGGGATATTGCCTAAAATACGATTTTGGTATTTTCCGTCAAAAGCTTATTGAGGGTTGGCAGACAGAGCTTCCTGATAACTGGCTTCCAGGTGGAGAGGTTTGGCTTGAACATCGTCCTTCGGCTGAGTGCGAAGTCTATTTTGACGGACACGTTACAGATTGGTGGGATGGCAAATTCCATCATGTAAAGCATGAGGATTATAATGTTGTAAAGGCTGTTCCTTATGACCTTATGGTTGCGGGCAAGGACGGTAAGACTGTAAACGTTTTGCGCTTATGGAGTGCAAAGGCTCCTGAGTTTAATATGTCAGCCTTCAACCGTGGTGACTACATTGGTGCTATGGAGCAGCAGGCTGTGAGCGAGGCTATCAGTAAGGTGCTTTATCCTGAGGACAATCATCCTGAGGGAAAATCTCTTCGCTTGCGTCAGCAATATTTCTTGGTTTCGGCCTCAATTCAGGACATTCTTCACCGTCATCTTGCAAAATACAACACACTCGAAAATCTCGGCGACAAGGTAGCCATTCACATTAACGATACCCACCCTGCCCTCTCGATTCCAGAGCTTATGCGATTTTTGCTTGATGAGTGCGGATATGATTGGGATAAGGCTTGGAGCATTGTAGGCAAAACTATCGCATATACAAATCATACGGTTATGCAGGAGGCTCTTGAATGCTGGAACGAGGAGCTGTTTAAGACACGACTGCCGAGAATCTATCAAATAGTAAAGGAAATTGATAACCGTTTCCGCTATGAGATGTACGAAAAGACGCAGGACGCCGGTCTTGTTGAACGCACCGCAGTAATTTCGGGCGGCGTTGTTAAAATGGCAAATTTAAGCGTAATTGCAAGCCACTGTGTAAACGGTGTTTCACGACTGCACAGTCAAATTCTTAAAGACAGTCTTTTTAAAGACTATTATAAGGTTACTCCCGAGAAATTCACAAATGTAACCAACGGTATTGCGCACAGACGTTGGCTCTGTCAGGCTAATCCTATGCTTTCAGACTTTATTTCGGAGCTTATTGGCGATGACTTTATAAAGGATGCTTCAAATCTTGAAAAGCTTATGCAGTTTAAGGATGAAAAGTCGGTTCTTGAAAGACTTGAAAAGATAAAGAAAGCAAACAAGCTTCGTTTTGCAGACTATGTAAAGGCTCAAAGCGGTGTTGTTCTTAATCCTGATTCTGTTTTTGATATGCAGGTTAAGCGTTTGCACGAATATAAGCGTCAGCACCTTAATGCTCTTCACATAATAAGAGATTATCTCTTTATTAAAAATAATCCGACTGCTCCCTTTACTCCAAAGACATATATTTTTGGTGCAAAGGCTGCTCCCGGATATTACCTTGCAAAGCAAATAATACAGATGATATATTCTATCTCCCGTGTTATTGAAAATGACCCTGCTTGCAAGGATAAATTAAAGGTGCTGTTCATTGAGGATTACCGTGTAACCCTTGCTGAGCTTATGATTCCTGCGGCAGAAATCAGTGAACAAATTTCCCTTGCTTCTACCGAGGCGAGCGGAACCGGAAATATGAAGTTTATGATGAACGGTGCTGTAACCCTTGGTACAGAGGACGGCGCAAATGTTGAAATTCACGAGGCTGTGGGAGATGATAACATTGTTATCTTCGGTATGCATACTCCTGAGGTTGAAAAGCTCCGCCGCAACGGATACAACCCCTCGGCTTATTACGAGAACAACGAGGAACTGAAAGCCTGCCTTGATTTTATTATGAAGGGCATTGATAATAGGTCCTTTGATAATGTTTATAAAACTATTGTGGGTGTTGATTATTATATGGCTCTTGCTGATTTCGCAGATTATGTTGAGGCTCATAAAAAAATCGACAGACTTTACAGTGATAAAACCGTATGGAATAATATGTCTCTTACCAATATAGCAAAATCGGGAATCTTTGCGGCAGACCGTTCTATTGCCGATTATGCACGCGATATATGGCATGCAGAACCTCTTAAATAATTTTTTGGAGGAAGATTAGTGTACTATCCCTTCGATTCAAGAAAAGCGCTTTATAAATCAAAATTCGGTGCGGTAGCGTCAGGCGAAAGTTTGACGCTACGCTTGATATTGCACAACGATGCTCGTGTAAATGAAGCTTTTCTTAGGTTTCATCGTGATGACCTACCTTATGTGTCCGAGGTAAAACTTACAGCCGGAGATTATATTGATGACTACCGCATTTATTACTGTGACATTTCCTTTGATACCGGTCTTTATTTTTACAGTTTCAGATACACAAGTAAATATGGCGAATTCTTTGTAACCACCTTTGAAAACAATGTAGGTGTTGTGGCAAGTGACGGTAAATGGTGGCAGTTAACCTGTTATGACAAGGACTATAAAACGCCTGATTGGTTATCGGGAGGACTGATTTATCAAATATTCCCCGACCGTTTTAACTTCTCAGGTAAGCCTAAAAAGAACATTCCAAGTGACAGATATATTGTTAAAGACCTGAACAAGCAACCTGAATATAAACAAAACAACGGTCCGTGCTCGCTTGGTAACGATTACTACGGCGGCGACCTTGAAGGAATCACTCAAAAGCTCCCTTATCTTGCTGATTTAGGTGTCACCTGCATCTATTTAAACCCGATTTTTGAGGCACATTCAAATCATCGTTACAATACCGCCGATTATCTAAAAATTGACCCGTTGCTAGGCGACGAGGATGACCTTGTTTATCTTTGCAAATCGGCTGAAAAGTACGGTATTTCGGTCATTCTTGACGGTGTGTTTTCTCACACGGGAGATGACAGCATTTATTTCAATAAATATAAGCGCTACGGCGACGGCGGTGCCTATAATGATACAAATTCTCCCTATTACAGCTGGTATAAATTCTATGATGATAAAAAGAATTATCACGCTTGGTGGGGTGTTCCCTCTCTGCCCGAAATCATAGAAGAAAATGAACAGTTTAACGATTTTATCAACGGAGAAAACGGGGTTATAAGATATTGGCTCAAAAGGGGCATTCGAGGTTGGAGACTTGATGTTGCAGATGAGCTGCCCGACTGCTTCCTCGATAATATAAGAGCCGCCTTAAAAGCCGAAAAAGAAGACGGCTATTTGCTGGGTGAGGTTTGGGAGGACGCAACAACCAAGGAAAGCTATGGCTCGCGCAGACGATACCTTCATGGCGCACAGCTAGACTCGGTTATGAATTATCCCTTCGCAAATGCAATTATTTCCTATGTTAACGGCGGAGACGGAAAAGACCTTTTAGAGTGTGTTTTAAATATTCTTGAAAATTATCCGCCCGAGTCGATTAAGCTGCTTATGAACCACCTTGGTACCCACGACACTGCAAGACTTATAACAAGGCTTGGTAAAGGCTCTAATCTTCCCCACAATCGCTCTGAACAGGCAGAGGTTAAATTAAGTGGCGAGGAAATAAAAACTGCAATAAAGAAGCAAAAGCTTGCCGCAGTTATTCAGTACACTCTTCCAGGTGTACCCTCGCTTTTCTACGGTGATGAGGCAGGAATAGAGGGCTGCGGCGACCCTTTCTGCCGTGTAAGCTTCCCTTGGGGCAACGAGAACAAAGAGCTGCTTGAATTTTATAAATGGCTCGGAAATATGAGAAAGAGCGAATCGGTTTTCAAAAATGGTAGCTTTGAACCCGTACTAGGCGGACTGGGGATTTTATCGTATATCCGTTTTAAAGGGAATGAAAAATTGCTTGTTGCGGTCAACCGTTGGTGCGAAGACGACCAAATGGAGCTGCCCGATGAATTTAAAAACGCGAAGGCTCTTTATGGTAATCCGTCAGAAGACGGAATATTAAAAATACCCGCAATGTCGTTTGCAATATTAAAGACTGAGGAGTAACACCCTCAGTCTTTTTATATAACGAAAAACCCCAAGTCCTTTTGTGGACTTGGGGTTTTGGGTAGTTTGAACTTAGTGACACGAATGAAAGGGCTCTGAAAACCGAGAGTTTCTTTATTTATCCCATAAATTTACTGCTTCTACTCTTTTTTCAAGTTCTTTTATCAATATTTCAGAATCTTTAGGAGAATTTGTTTCTTCTTTAGTATTAACAAGTAAGTTATATCCGAAAAGCAACACACCAAAAAGCAAAATTGGAAGATAATATATTTCATTCTTACTAGCAATAGCAAATACAATAGCCAAAACACCAATTAACAAATATATTACTATAAAAATTAAATTTAAGATATTGTTCAATTTATCAAACTTTGTATAATAAGTCACGTAAGTTTTACCTTCTTGCTGAACAACCTCGGCAAAAAGATTGGTGGAGTGATGGCTTTCAACTCTCTTTGTTGGCGGATTAGTAATGATAATTTTGCCTTTTTTAGTGCAGTAAAAATCAATAGGCTTTTCACCGCTAATTTCTTCTCTACAAATACCTTGCAATTGCATAAACTTATCTATCGCATCCGCTTTTGTGGTAAAAAGCTCATATTTGCCTTGGCTGATTTTTTTCATATCATCACCGACCTTTAAGTGTATTATAGCATAAAAGCGGCAAAGCCGCAAGGTTTAATGAAATCGTGCTAATGCACGATGAAATCCAAGCGTTGCTCGGATGAAATCTGCTGCGCAGATGAAATTAAATCCGTCCCCTAACCCGACGGAGTCGGATTTCATCACGAAGTGATTTCACCCGAACAAAGTGAGGATTTCACCCGTCCGTAAGGACGGATTTAGTTGAAAAAGAAAGACACGCTACTGCGTGTCTTTCTTTTTCTGGTGGAGACAACTGGACTTGAACCGGTGACCCCTTGCATGTCAAGCAAGTACTCTAACCAACTGAGCTATGCCTCCAAATTTTCTTATATTATATTAAACCACACTTTTTGAAAAAAATAAAGAGTTTTTTATTAATTTCTTCAAATAATATTAGAAAAATTTTGTTATTTATAAAATTATATATTTTTTAAGAAAAAATATTGAAAACTTAATGTTATAGTGATATAATCTATTCTGTGTTAAAGGGTAGATTAAATGCTTTGCCCTATTTATAAAGGAGTTGTTCTGTATGAGTCGTGCGATAGGCACAGTTTCACGAGGTGTAAGAGCACCCATTATCAAAGCCGGAGATGATATAGTAGAGGTTGTAACCTCCTCTGTTCTTGATGCATCAAAGGATGCAGGCTTTACATTTAACGACAGAGATATAGTTGCTATGACCGAGGCTATTGTTGCAAGGGCACAGGGTAACTATGCAACCGTAGATGATATTGCTCTGGATGTTAAAACAAAATTCGGCGGTAACACTGTTGGTGTTATATTCCCTATTTTGAGCCGTAACCGCTTTGCTATTTGTCTTCGCGGTATTGCAAAGGGAGCTAAAAAGATAGTTTTGATGCTTTCCTATCCGTCAGATGAGGTTGGCAACCATCTTATCACGTTAGATGCAATAGATGACAAGGGTGTTGACCCCTACAAAGACATTTTAACTCTTGAAAAATATCGTGAGCTTTTTGGTTATGAAAAGCACACCTTTACGGGAATTGACTATGTTGAATATTATGAGTCACTGATTCGTGAAAGCGGTGCTGAATGCGAAATAATATTTGCAAACAATCCAAAGGCTATTTTAAACTACACAAAAAATGTGCTTTGCTGTGATATTCATACAAGAGCACGTACAAAGCGTATTCTTAAAGCCGCAGGCGGTGAGATTGTTTTAGGTCTTGATGAGATTCTGAACGCACCTATTAATGATAGTGGTTTCAATGCGGATTACGGCCTTTTAGGCTCAAACAAGGCAACCGAGGACAAGGTTAAGCTCTTCCCCCGTGATTGTCAGCCGATAGTAGATGCTATTCAGAAGAAGCTTTATGATGCAACCGGCAAGAACATTGAGGTTATGGTTTACGGTGACGGTGCATTTAAGGACCCCGTAGGTAAAATTTGGGAGCTTGCTGACCCGGTTGTTTCCCCAGCCTATACTGCGGGACTTGAAGGCACTCCCAACGAGCTTAAACTTAAATACCTTGCTGATAATGATTTCTCTGCTCTGTCTGGTGAGGAGCTTAAAAAAGCCATAAAGAGCAAGATTCAAGAAAAGGACAGCGACCTTTACGGTCAGATGGCTTCTGAGGGTACTACGCCTAGAAGACTTACCGACCTTATCGGTTCTCTGTGCGATTTGACCTCGGGCTCAGGTGACAAAGGTACTCCGATAGTATTCATTCAAGGTTATTTTGATAACTACACAACCGAATAAGTTTAAAAGTCGCAACAGGTTACAGCCTGCTGCGACTTTTTTTATGTTTATTATTAAAGAATTTCAAGAATTTCTAAGGGAGTGTTTACTATATAATCGGGTGCTGAGCTGTTTAATTCATCAATATCACCATAGCCGTAGGTTACGCCGACAGAAGACATACCAAGAGATTTTGCGCCTAAAACATCAAAGCATGTGTCCCCTACCATAATCGCCTCGGCTGTATCATTTAAGGAAAGTGAGTCTAAGGCGTAAGAAATAACATCGGTCTTATGGACCCTTGAAGAATCAAGCGTGGCACCGAAAATGCCCTTGAATTCCCCTTCTAGTCCCGCCTTGTTTAATATTTGTTTTGCAAAAACTTCAGGCTTAGAGGTTGCGATAAAAAGCTTTAAACCTCTTTGCCTTAAATTTTGCAATAACTCCTTTATTCCGTCATATACCTTAAATTCGAATATTCCGATTTCTCTGTAATATTCGCGGTATGTTTCTACCACTTTAAGCGCACGCTCTCTATCGAAGCTGCAATACTGCATATAAGAATCAACAAGCGGAGGACCTATAAAGCTTTTAAGACTTTCCCTGCTCTTTATTGGTATATTGAACTTTTTAAGAGAATAAGCTACCGCATTGGTTACGCCTTCGCACGAGTCAATAATCGTGCCGTCTAAATCAAAAAACACATATTTAATCATTTATATTAACCTTAATTTTGCAAGTAATCTTGCAATTTTATCGCCCATCGGCATTCCCTTTATATCCTCTTGCTCCACCGTGCGAACAAGCAGTAAAACTGCAACATACACAAGCACGCCCACGGCTATTGAAACAAGTGTGGCTACCGAGTTTCCTGTAAACGTAACAACCAGCTTATAGAAGGCATAGACAACCACAGACATTACGGTTGCCGAAAGTAGCGGTTTTAAGACAATTTTTACTAAATCGGGCTTTATTTTCACATACTTAAAGACCATTACTATCTGAATTATAAAGGTCACAATATGATAAGCTATTGTACCTATAACCGCGCCGTAAATATTAAGGCTTGGAATACTCATAAGGGTAAGGTTTAAGACAAGCTTTACTACCGAGCCGATACCAAGAGCTATTGCGGGAACCATCTGCTTTCCAATGCCGTAAAACACCCCGTTTAAAAGCTGCGTCAGTGCCGCCAAGGGTAACACGGTAGAAAGCAGAATAAAGACGAGCTCGCCATCAGGCACGCTAGGATACAAAAGCTTTAAAATCGGCGATGAAAGTGCTATAAATCCGCCTGTGCACGGGAAAATGACAAGACAGCTGATTAATGACGCCAAGGAAATCTTCCTCTTTGCCTCCTCCTCATCCTTTTTTGCTATTGCAGCAGCTATTACGGGGACAATCGCCGTACAAAGCGTTGCACTCACAGCAAGCGGAAGATGGGTTAAGGTTTCACACTTTTGTAAAATACCGTAAAGCTCCATAGCCTTTTCCTCTAACAATGCGGCATTCGATATTGTAGAAGAAAGCGCCGACTGTATGCAGTTACTTACCGTAACGGTATCTATGGTTGCAGCAGCGGTAGAAATAAGCGAGCTGAGTGTCAAAGGAATACAAAGAGTAAGGATAGCTTTTATAAGCTTTTTATCGGTTTCGTTGCTTATTAAATCGGTCTGTGACGCACACTCTGTCAGCAGGTCGCCCCTTCTCTTTTTATAGAACAAAATCAAATAAAACAATGCAATTAAGCATGCGCATGTGGTCGAAAGATTGCCAGCCGCCGCCATAATTGCGGTATCTTTTCCTATGCAAGCATATACAAATCCTATTGACAGCACGCAATTAAAAAACTGTTCGATTACCTGAGAGGTGCTGTTAGCCTTCATGCTTCCAAGACCTGCAAAGTATCCTCTTAGCACCGCAGAAATCGGAACAATAGCCAAAGCGGGAGATAAAACCATAAGGGTATATTTTACTCCGTCGGCTCTTAGCAGATTTGCCGAAATAAACTCGGCGCCAAAGAATAAAACAAGTGCTAAAAATACTCCAAACAAGCCAAACATATAAAGTGACAGCTTGAAAACTCTGTGTGCTGACCTGTAATCTCCCCTTGCAACACGCTCTGATACAAGCTTTGAAAGCACATTAGGTATGCCGAGTGAGGATATCGCCAGCAATATCATATATATCTGATATCCCGTAGCGTAATATCCGTTTCCTACATTTCCAAAATTCTCAACATCTACGATAACCACACGGTATATAAGTCCGAGTGCCTTTACCGCTATTTGAGAAAACATAAGCATTAAAACATTCTTTAAAAAGGAAGTTTTGTTTTCTCTTTTTAAATTTGATTTTCTATTCATTTTAAACTTCCTTTCTTTTAAAACTGCTAAATCTTACTCATCAAGTTTAAGCACAGCCATAAACGCCTCCTGCGGAACCTCCACAGAGCCTAGCTGACGCATTCTCTTTTTTCCTTCCTTCTGCTTTTCAAGCAGTTTCTTTTTTCTAGTTATATCTCCGCCGTAGCACTTTGCCAAGACATCCTTGCGCATTGCCTTAACCGTTTCACGCGCAATTATCTTGCCTCCAACCGCAACCTGAATAGGAACCTCGAAAAGCTGACGCGGTATATAATCTTTAAGCCTTTCGGCAATCTTACGGGCGCGTGTATATGCATTATCGGTATGCACTATAAAGGAAAGTGCATCTACAACATCTCCCGCAAGCAGTACATCCAGCTTTACAAGCTTGGATTTACTGTATCCCTTAGGCTCATAATCGTAACTTGCGTAGCCCCTTGTGCGAGACTTTAAGGCATCAAAAAAGTCATAGACTATCTCACCCATCGGCATAATATAGTGAATATCAACCCTGTCGCCCATATACTTCATATCGGTATATTCGCCTCTGCGCTGCTGACACAGCTCCATAATAGAGCCAATATACTCACTCGGGCTGTAAACATGCACATCAGCCATAGGCTCAAAGGCGTCTGCTATTATGGCAGGGTCCGGATAATTCGTCGGATTGTCAACAAATACCGTTTCTCCGTCGGTTAATGTGAATTTGTAAATAACGCTCGGTGCAGTGGTAACAAGGTCAAGATTATACTCTCGCTCTAATCTTTCCTGTATTATTTCCATGTGGAGAAGTCCTAAAAATCCACAGCGGAAGCCAAAGCCCAAAGCCGTTGATGTTTCTGGTTCAAACAACAGCGAAGCATCATTAAGCTGTAATTTTTCAAGTGCCTCTCTAAGGTCTGTGTAGCGTGCGCCATCGGCAGGGTAAATTCCGCAAAAGACCACGGGATTTACCTTGCGATACCCTTCAAGTGCGGTTGCACAGGGACTATCTGCAAGCGTAATGGTATCTCCCACGCGGGCATCCGAAACGGTTTTAATAGCCGCAGCAAGATAGCCTACCTCTCCCGCTTCAAGATAATCACAGGTTTCCATAGCTGTGGCTCGTTTTCTTCCAACCTCTACAACATCAAAGGTTGCTCCCGTAGCCATCATTTTTATTTTGTCACCTGCTTTTATTTTGCCGCTGACAACACGAAAATAAACTATTACGCCCTTATATGCGTCATAATAAGAATCAAAAATCAATGCCGATAAAGGTTGCTCTCGCTCACCCTTTGGTGCAGGTATATCGGTTACTATGCGTTCTAATACCTCTTCTACATTAATTCCTGTCTTTGCCGAAATTCTCGGAGCGTTCTCGGCAGGTATTCCGATTACATCCTCTATTTCGGCAATTACCCTGCTAGCGTCAGCGGACGGCAGGTCAATTTTATTTATTACGGGCAAAATTTCAAGTCCGTGGTCAACGGCAAGATATGTGTTTGCCAAGGTTTGCGCCTCAATTCCCTGAGATGCATCAACTACAAGCACCGCGCCCTCGCAAGCGGCAAGTGAACGCGAAACCTCATAATTAAAGTCCACATGACCAGGGGTATCGATAAGATTAAGCTCGTACTCCTCCCCATCCTTAGCCTTATAATAGAGGGTTACGGCATGCGCCTTTATTGTAATTCCCCTCTCACGCTCTAAATCCATACTGTCGAGCAGCTGCTCTTCCATGTCACGCTCAGAAACCGATTTAGTAAGCTCTAAAAGTCTATCGGCAAGGGTTGATTTGCCGTGGTCAATATGTGCGACTATACAAAAATTTCTTATTTTATCTAACGGATATGCCACCAGATTTTCTCCTTGCTAAGTACATATTTAATATATTTTACCATAATTCTGGTATTTTTTCAATCAGTTATTTATTTGTTTTCAATTTTGTATTTTATCATATTTTTCCTATTGACTTTTTTATCTGCTTGCGGTATTATAATTCTTGTCGAACATTTGTTCTTTTGTTTGGAGGTTGTTGTTTGGACAGAGTTGTACTTCATGTTGACTGCAACAAATTTTATGCCTCGGTCGAATGTGCAGTTCACCCCGAAATTGCACATCTGCCCTTAGCGGTAAGCGGAAATCCAGATTCAAGACACGGTATTATTCTCACCGCAAACCAAGCCGCCGCAAAGCTTGGAATTAAAACGGCAGAGACTATTTGGCAAGCCAAATCTAAATGTCCCGAACTGCTTTTAGTTCCTCCCAACTTCCCTTTATACGCTGAATATTCACGACTTTTTAAATCAATATGTGCTGAATACACAGACAGGGTTGAGTCATTTGGTCTGGATGAATGCTGGCTTGACATTACGGCAAACATCGGTAAGCGTGGCAACGGGAAACTGGTTGCCGACGAAATAAGAAACAGGGTTAAAACTGAGCTGGGACTTACCGTATCGGTCGGCGTTTCCTTTAACAAGGTTTTTGCAAAGCTTGGCTCTGACTACAAAAAGCCCGATGCGGTAACGGTTATTTCTCGTGATAATTTCAAAAACATAGTATGGCCGCTTGCTGCCGAAAATCTGCTTTATGTGGGTAAGGCAGCTAAAAAGAGGCTTTCATCACGCGGGATTTTTACCATAGGAGATATGGCAAAGGCAGGGCCTGATGCTATGCACGCTATTTTTGGAAAGGTGGGGCTTCTTCTCTATGAACAGGCTTCGGGAAATGAGTCACATTCGGTCGGCTTTTACGATTCTAAAAGGGATATAAAATCAATAAGCAATTCAACCACCACACCGAGAGACCTTGTGGATTTTGAAGATATTAAGCTTACCCTAACCGTACTTGCTGAGAGCGTTTCGAGGCGCCTTAGAGAGCAAAATCTGCGTTGTAAAACCGTGTCTGTAAGCCTAAGGGACAGTTCTCTAAGAAGCTTTTCAAGGCAAGTCTCTTTGAATATGCCCACATCTCTTTCCTCCAGTCTTACCGATGCGGCTATGGCTCTTGCCTGTGAAAATTTATCCGAACCCTTCTGTATAAGAAGTATTGGTCTTGCCGCTTCTGACCTTTGTTCTGACAAGGAAGAGATACAATTTGACCTTTTCAACGAGGTGGAAAATAACGAAAAAAAAGAGAATCTTGAAAAAATTATAGACACACTTAAATCACGCTACGGAAACAGCTGTGTGAAAAAAGCCTGTATTTTAAAAGACATAAAGCTCACGGGCTTTGACCCTTATGATGAAAACAATATAGTAGCCTTTAAAACAGACTTGTAAAATTATCTTTATTTTGATAAAATATTATAAGTATTTAAAAAGGCGGTTTTAAAATGAGTTTTCACCCTATAAAACATTTTTTAACGATTTCACGGCACAGGCACAAGGTCATGCTTCACTGCTTTAAATGCGGTATCTTTTTTCGCGGACTTATTCACGATTTGTCTAAGTTTTCCCCGTCGGAGTTTATTTTGGGGTGCAAATACTTTGAGGGAAACAGAAGTCCTAACGAAAAAGAGCGAGAGCTTTTCGGATATTCAAAGGCTTGGATGCATCACAAGGGCAGAAATCTTCATCACTTTGAATACTGGACCGACCTTAATCCTAAAACCAAAAAGTACGAACCGGTTCCTATGCCAAACATATTTTTAATCGAAATGTTTTGCGACAGGGTTGCGGCAAGCAAAATTTATAAAGGCAAAGATTATACCGATGCTTGTCCGCTTGAATATTTTTTAAGGGGAAACGCCAGAAGCCGAATGCATTCTGACACCGCAGACAAGCTAGAAATGCTGCTTTTAATGCTTAAAGATAAGGGTGAAAAGGAAACATTTTCATATATAAAAAATAATTTGAAAGAATTTTAGAATTTTTCTTTACAAAAACCAAGATTTTATGCTATTATAAGTTTAAATTAAAAGTCTGCTTATGCAAGCTTCTAATTACATATAATCATTTTGGAAGTGCATTTATGAAAGCTATTGTTAACGGAAAAATTATTTTGGAAAATTCTATAATTGAAAACCGTGTTCTTCTCTTTTCAGATAAAATAGAAGGCATTGTTTCGGATAAAGAAATTCCGGAAAACTCTGAAATTATTGATGCTTGTGGTGGCTTTATAGCTCCCGGTCTTATAGACCTGCACATTCACGGATATCTTGGCAAGGATGTCTGTGATGGCGAGGAGGAAAGCATCAGAACCATTTCAAAGGGCTTGCTTGCAAACGGTGTTACAGGGTATCTTCCTACTACCATGACGGTTGATATGAAGGTTATCCGCAAGGCACTTGATGTTTGCCGTGCTTTAAAAGAGGAAAGTTGTGATTGGGACGGCAGTGTTATTTTAGGTTGTCACGCCGAGGGACCTTTTATCAGTGAAAAGAAAAAGGGCGCACAGGATTCAAAATACATACTTTCTCCCGATGCCGATTTTGTTAAGGAATACTCGGATATTATCGGTATAATTACCTTGGCTCCCGAAACCGACAGTGATGATTTTAAAGCGATTCGTGAGATATGCGATAAAACAAATGTTGTAGTTTCCATGGGACACACCTCTGCCGATTATAAAACTGCTATGTCAGGTGTTAATGCAGGTGTTAAGCACTCTACTCACCTTTTTAATGCGATGACTCCTCTTGCTCATCGCGAACCTGGTGTTGTTGGTGCGGCGCTCACCTCAGATGTAAGCTGTGAGCTTATAGTTGACACCTTCCATGTTGATGCAGCACTTTACGATATGCTTTGGAAATTAAAGGGCAGAAAGCTCTGCTTTATCACCGACTGCTTACCCGCAGGTGGCTTGCCGGAGGGAGAATATACCTTAGGCGGTAAGAAGATTATTTATAAAGGCATTGTCTGCCGACTTGAAGACGGAACGGTAGCAGGAAGCATTCTTCATCTAAATCGTGGTGTGTGGAATGTGTTTAAAAATTCAGATATTCCGCTTTTTGAGTGTGTAAACTGTGCATCTCTAAACCCCGCCACAGTGTTAGGCCTTGACAAAACAAAAGGCTCTATTGAGGTTGGTAAGGATGCAGATATAATTATAACCGACAATGATTTTGAGGTTAAAAAGACTATTATCGGAGGTAAGATAAAATATGAAGCTTAAAGTAAATGCAAAACTCGACCCTAATTTTACCCCTCTTTCTGTTGTTTGCCGCGAAATGCGTGAAAACACAAAGAATGACGGTCAGGACATAGTTATTGCGGTAGAACGCAACAAGGGCTATGTTACTACATATAAAACCCGAATTTTCCCCGATGGTTGCGGTCATGATGAAGAGAATTTTCTCTTTGTTGAAAGAATGACCAAGGCTCTGCTCTGGGTAGTTGGTGGATATAAAATTACTATTGCGGGCAGCCGTGTTGTCGGCGAAAAAATAAAAGCCGCGTACACAAAGGACGGCCTTCGTGGATTTGATGTAACCTTTATGGAAAGGGTTTATGAAAAGCCCTTTGAGGTCGTGCTTTGCGATATAGAAAACGCACCAAAGAATAACGAGTCTGCTGCACCTGTCGGCCGTCATCTTGACGGTTGCCGTATCGGTTTTGATGCAGGCGGAAGCGACCGTAAGGTAAGCGCAGTTATCAATGGTGAAAGCGTTTATTCGGAGGAGGTTGTATGGTTCCCTAAAACTAATTCCGACCCCGATTATCATTATAAAGGAATCTTAGAGGCTATGAAAACTGCCGCCTCTCACATGCCCCGTGTTGACGCTATCGGCGTGTCCAGCGCAGGTGTATATGTTGATAATCGTATAATGGTAGCTTCTCTCTTCTTAAAGGTTAATGAAGAGGATTTTGATAAAAAGGTCAAGAACATGTATCTTGATGTTGCCAAAGAAATTGGCGAGGGCATACCTGTCGAGGTTGCTAACGACGGTGATGTAACCGCACTTGCGGGCGCTATGGATCTTAATGACAACTCGGTACTCGGTATTGCTATGGGCACCTCCGAGGCAGGCGGATATGTTGACCCCGACGGCAACATTACAGGCTGGCTGAATGAACTTGCCTTTGTCCCTGTTGACTACTGCCGTGAGGCTATGGTTGATGAGTGGTCGGGTGATTACGGCTGCGGTGTTAAATATTTTTCACAGGATGCCGTAATAAAACTTGCTCCCGCGGCAGATATACAGCTTGATGAGGCTCTTTCTCCTGCCGAAAAGTTAAAGGTTGTTCAAAACCTTATACTTAACGACCATAAGGGAGCTGAGGAAATTTACGATACAATTGGCGCATATTTTGGTTATGCAATTGCCTTTTATTCCGAATTTTATGACATTAAGCATGTGCTTATTATGGGCCGTGTAACCTCGGGCAAGGGCGGAGTTATGATTCTTAACCGCGCGCAAGAAGTTTTAGATTTAGAATTCCCCGAGCTTAGTAAAAAGATTACGCTCCACATTCCTGATGAAAATTCCAGAAGAGTAGGACAATCTGTTGCGGCGGCTTCCCTACCCCAAATTTAAAACTTCATAATTTAAAGACTAAAAAGCTCTTATGTTCTTTTGAGAACATAAGAGCTTTTTGTTTCCGGATTAATACATTCCGCCGCCGGCAGCTGCTGCGGCAGCCGCGGCTGCCTTATTTGCCTTTGCGTCTTCCTTGTTTTCTGCAACAAGTGTTTCGGTAGTGAGTACCATAGAAGCAACCGAAGCTGCGTTTTGAAGTGCGGAACGGGTAACCTTTGTCGGATCAACTATTCCTGCTTCAATCATATCGGTATAAACCTCTTTATATGCATCAAAACCGTAGTTTGATTTGCCTTCTGAAATTATCTTATCAATAATTACAGAGCCTTCAAGGCCTGCATTATAAGCAATTTGGCGTATGGGAGCTTCAAGTGCTTTAAGAACTATTGCGACACCTGTCTTTTCATCTCCCTCGCTTGTATCAAGCAGAGCCTTTACAGGACCAATAGCATTAATAAGCGCTGTGCCTCCGCCTGCTACAATTCCCTCTTCTACTGCCGCCTTTGTTGCTGCAAGTGCATCCTCTATACGAAGCTTTTGCTCCTTCATCTCTACCTCGGTAGCTGCGCCGACCTTTATAACTGCAACACCGCCCGAAAGCTTAGCCAAACGTTCACTCAGCTTTTCACGGTCAAATTCACTTGTGGTGTCAGCTATTTGATTTCTTATCTGAGCTATTCTATCCTTAATGCTTTCGGTATCGCCTGCGCCGTCGACAATTATTGTGTTTTCCTTGCCGACCTTAACCTGACGCGCACGACCAAGCTGAGTTATCTCGGTATCTTTAAGGTCAAGACCTAACTCCTCGGTTATTACCTCTCCGCCTGTGAGAATTGCTATATCGCGCAGCATTTCTTTTCTGCGGTCGCCAAAGCCCGGAGCCTTAACTCCAACGCACACAAAGGTTCCTCGAAGCTTATTTACGATAAGTGTGGAAAGTGCTTCTCCCTCAATATCCTCGGCTATAATAACAAGCTTTTTGCCTGCTTGAACGATTTGTTCAAGCACGGGTAAAATATCCTGAATAGAGGAAATCTTCTTATCTGTAATAAGAATATAGGCGTCATCAATTACCGCCTCCATCTTATCGGTATCGGTAACCATATAGGGAGTGATATAGCCACGGTCGAACTGCATACCCTCTACTACCTCACTGTAAGTGTCAGCAGTCTTTGACTCCTCAACCGTGATTACGCCGTCGGCAGAAACCTTTTCCATTGCCTCTGCAATAAGGTCACCAATAAACTTATCCCCTGCCGAAACGGTAGCAACACGCGCGATATCCTCAGAGCCGCTTACCATCTTTGAGTTTGATACAACCGTAGCAACCGCTGTATCAACTGCAAACTTTATGCCCTTTTTAACTATCATCGGGTTTGCTCCTGCGGCAACATTCTTCATACCCTCGCAAATCATTGCCTGTGCCAAAACTGTTGCGGTAGTTGTACCGTCACCTGCACAGTCATTTGTCTTTGTTGCTACCTCGCGCACAAGCTGAGCTCCCATATTCATAAAGGGGTTATCAAGCTCAATTTCTTTGGCTATTGTAACGCCGTCATTGGTTATAAGGGGTGCTCCGTAGCTGCGTTCAAGCACGGCATTTCTTCCCTTAGGGCCTAGTGTTACCTTAACAGCATTTGCTATCTCATCAACACCCGCCTGTAATGCCTTACGGGCTTCCTCGCCGAAAATAATATCTTTTGCCATAACTTTTTTCTCCTTACTCTACTATTGCAAGTATATCAGACTGACGAACAATCATATATTCCTCACCGTCAACCTTGACCTCTGTTCCGGCGTACTTTGCCGTAATAACTTTATCGCCGATATTCACAAGCATTTTAACCTCGTTGCCGTCAACAAATCCACCGGGGCCAACTGCGACAACCTCAGCAATTTCGGGCTTTTCCTTAGCTGCTGCGGTCAAAATAATTCCGCTTTTGGTCGTTTCCTCGACCTCTACGGATTTTAATACCACTCTGTCACACAAAGGTTTAATATTCATTATTTTACCTCCAAACAAAAATTAAACAGTATATATATTTTATCCATTTTTTTCTAACAAATCAAGAGCTTTTTTAAATTTATCACTTTGTTAACAATTCCTTGTTTTCCTTTTCTGAAAGATAGGTCATATACCCCTTTGGAACGACAAGATTTATCGCTTTTTCGACAATTTCGCACTTAACATAATCGCTATGTATTATCTCGCCGTCAAGGCTTATGGGTACTGGTCTGTCTGCTTTTAGCTCAAAGGTTTTGCATTTCCCTGTTTTACATATATCTAATCCCATATGCTTTCCCTTTTTATACATAGGTATGAGTTTCGGGAAACGCAGTCTTGAAATTTTATCAATGGTAATGCAGTCAAGCTCTCCGTCGGAGATTTCTGCATTGGGAGCACTTACATATCCTCCTCCGTAAACCGGAGCATTTGCGCATATTCCGAAAAGAAAACTGCCATCGGCAAATTGATTTCCGTCAACTGTAATTGAAGCTTTTATACCAATTTTGCCGAAAATGGTTCTTACCAGCGCTAAATTATATGCCATAGGTCCCGAAACAAACGGAAGTCTCTTAAAGTTCTTCATTCTATCTGCTATATGAGCATCCATACCGACACAGCACTGATTCATACAATATTTGTCATTAACTTTTATAAGGTCAATAGGATATAAACTTCCTTCCCTTTGCTTATTTATGTCAAGAAAATCCTTTTTAGAATCAAAGCCGAAATATTTAATAAAATCGTTAGCCGAGCCTATTGGGATTACTCCAATCGCTGCATTTTTATATCCCACTATACCGTTTAGAACCTCAAAGGATGTTCCGTCACCGCCGCAGGCAAAAATTCTAACATCGTCGCCCGTTTCTGCTTCGGCGCGCGCTTTTACAAGAGCATCTTCTACGCCATTAGTTATAAGCACTTTAACATCCTTGCCATAGACTTCGTAAAGTTTTTCTTTTAGCTCTGTACTGTTGTCTGTTTTGCCCGATGCGGGATTAATTATATAAACATCCCTCATTATTTACCCCCCTATTCACCTCTAAAATACATATAGAGCTGACATTTTATCATTCCGTTATAGAGCTTTCTCCTTTTATCTGCTTCTCTTCCGAAGACCTTTTCAAAATCATCATCTGGACTTATAATAAAATATTTTTTTCCGCTGCTTTTTAAAAATTTCTGTCCCATCACCTTATAAAGCTCTTCTGCTTGCTTTACATCAAGCAGTCGTTCTCCATAAGGCGGATTTGTAATAACAAGGCACCTTTCATCAGGCAATTTAAAATCTTTTATATCACGAATGGCAGCCTTAACATACTTTGAAACACCCGCCTTTGCGGCATTTTCTTCGGTCAGCTTTACAGCGTTTGGATCTATATCATACCCTTGCGCAGAAAAGTCAATATTGTGTAAAATCAAGTCCTGTGCCCTTGTTCTCTCCTCGCGCCAAACTGTATAAGGAATAAATCCAAAACGCTCTGCTGCGAAAAATCGACGCAATCCGGGTGCCATTTTAAGTGCCATCATAGCCGACTCAATAAGTATTGTTCCCGAACCGCAAAAAGGGTCAATTAGTCTTGTATCGGGGAAAATTCTTGCTGTGTCACACATTGCGGCTGCCAGAGTTTCCTTTAAAGGAGCTTCATTTGAAACCCTTCTATATCCACGCTTATGAAGGCCATCACCCGAAGTATCAAGCATAATTGTCACTTTGTTTTTTAAGATTGAAAATCTAATTTTGTATTCGGGGCCTGTTTCATTAAACCAAGAAACGCCGTATTTTGTTTTAAGTCTTTCAACTATTGCTTTTTTTATTATTTTCTGACAATCGGGAATACTGTGAAGAGCAGAGTTTAAGCTATACCCATTAACCGGAAAAGCATCATCCTTGCCGATAAAATCTTCAAATGGGGTTGCCCGTACTCCCTCGAAAAGCTCATCAAAGGTGCAAGCCTCGAACTCAGCCATATTTATACATATTCTCTCAGCATATCTGGAATTTATATTCGCCCGTGCTAACATATTTAGGTCGCCCTCAAAGCAAACTCTGCCGTTTTCGGCTTTCACATTTAAAGCGCCCATGCGTTCAAGCTCCCCTGATAAAATACCCTCTATCCCAAAAAGGCAGGGAGCAATATATTTTAACTTGTTCATTTTAAACTCCGTTTATATAATCTTTGTTGCGTGTCTTGTTACATGACAGCCGATATTAACCGCTACGGGAAGTCCTGCGATATGAGTCGGCGCTGTTTCAATATTGACCGCAAGGGCGGTTGTATTACCTCCAAATCCCTGCGGACCTATATTAGTAGCGTTAATGAGTTTTAAAAGTTCTTCTTCAAGTTCGGCATAAAATAGGTCATCATTTCTTTTACTAATATCACGGCTTAGTGCCTTTTTCGCAAGAAGTGCGCACTGCTCAAAATCGCCGCCGATGCCAACCCCCACGACAATAGGAGGACATGGGTTTGCTCCGGCTGCCACTACAATATCAAGCACTGCTTTTACCACGCCTTCCCTGCTGTGAGCGGGAGTAAGCATTCTAATACCGCTCATATTTTCACTGCCAAAGCCTTTTGGTGCTACTGTTATTTTGATTTTATCGCCGTCAACTATTTTAGTATGGATTATTGCCGGAGTATTATCGTTTGTATTGACACGGCGCAATGGGTCACAAACCACAGACTTTCTAAGCAACCCCTCTTCGTATCCTTTTTTTACTCCGTCATTTATCGCCTGTTCAAAGGATTTTCCCGTAATGTGAACATCTTGTCCTATCTCAGCAAACACAACAGCCATTCCTGTATCCTGGCAAATAGGCACATCAAGTTCCTTTGCACAGCTTATATTTTTCTCTAAATCGGACAATACGGATTTTGCAAGACTGTTATTTTCTTTTTTCTCTGCCTTACTTATAGCCTTTGCTATATCAGAAGGCAGCTCCCTATTGGCGCGAATACACAGTTCGGCTACCGCCGATTCAATCGTTAAAGAAGAAATTTCCCTTATCATACCTACTCCTACAAAAATACGGCGGACTTAACATAAGACCGCCGTATTAAATAACAATTATTTTTGTCCTCCCCGTCTGCCGCGTTTAGCATCCGGATTTTTTCTTTTGAGGTCAGAAAATTTTTCATCGCTTGTCTGCTTAAATTTATTCATCATTTCCTCAAATGATGAAGCCGTATGGCTTTGAGGAACATAGACAAATGAACTGTCAATTGTTGATGACGCCGACCTGCCTGCTATATTATTTCTTTCTTTTCGCTCCGACCTTACAGGCTTAGTCTGCTCAATTGCCCGTTTTATGCTGAGGCTAATTTTTCCCTCATCAGAGATATTGGTTACCACCATCTTAACGCTGTCACCGATTTTAACAAACTCGTTAATATCATTGACATAGGTTTTCGCTATCTCGGAAATATGTACCATTCCTGATTTTCCTTCGCCAAGGTCTACAAAAACACCATAGTCCTTAACCGCCGTAATTTTGCCCTCAATAATTTCGCCTACGGTAAGTTGCATTAAGATTTAGTTCCCCCTAAAAAACGGATATGTTACAAAAAAGTTTTTTGCAAAATGCTAATTTCCTGAAATGTCCATATAAACGGTCTCATTCGGAAACACATATCCGAGACGTTCACGGGCAGCCTTTTCAATTATCTCCTCATTGGTGCCTTCGCTGAGCAACTTTTCACGCTCTGCTATATTTGCCTCGATTTGAGCTTGCTTCATCTGTAAATCGGCAAGTTCCGAGTTTTTAGCATTAAGCTCGACAAAATGACCACCGAGTGAATAAATTAAATACGCACAGAAAACAATAATAAGAATTCGTAGCATAACGCTTCCGCTGTGGGACTTAGTCCTAGCTCTCATTACCGTCACTTCCGTTTCCTTAAAATTTTAAATTAGATACACTAATGTGATTATACACCATTGGTATATTAATTTTCAACCTTTTTTTCTTGAAAAAATAGACTTTTTTAGAAAATATTTTAAATTTGCGTATATTTTTTTTAAATTTCTGTCTGCAAAGTCAAAAGTTTTGCAACCAAAGAGGTTAATAAATCTAAAAAGTTTGCTAAGCATTGAAAACAATAACTTTAACAGTTTTATATAAATCTTTGAAAATGTGCACTTGCAAATTATAAATCCAACTGCCTGCACCGCCAAAACAAACCCTCTTATTTCCCCGTTACATCTTGAAAGCAAGAAACAAAACTCAATCGGTGCGGCTATTATAAAAAAGATTATATCGCTTATGAATACTCCTGTAACACTTATTCTAAAAAAGAGTCTTATAGCCTTAAAAGCGTCGTATATAATGCAAAACACAGCACCCATAAAAAGACTTAATAAAACCGTTGTAACCTGATGATTAAGACTTATTTCCCACATTATTTCATCAGCCTTTTAAAGAATCCACCCGACGCCTCATCAGAGTAAACAAGGGCGTATATTTTCCCCTCAATATTTATATCTTCACTGCTTGTGCTGAAACCGTTTATTCTAAGCTCGTTTCCCTTAACGCTTAAAACTCCCATTTCGGTAATTAAAATAATCGTTTCATCATCAAAGCTTTTTACATCCTTTACACCTGAGATTGAAAGATTTTTTCTGCCCTGCATTATTACACTGTGCTGGGCTTTATTTATTTCACCTGACATAAAAACACCACCTGTAAAATTATATTTTCACAGATGGATTTCTATTCATATTAAACAATGAGTCGGTAGAGTAATGCAGCGTCATCCTTCTTTACTACCTCGGCAACAGATAATACTTCTGCTTTTACTGTCCTTGTTCCAAAGCTGATTTCCAAAATATCTCCTATTTTGACATCATACGATGCCTTTACCTGTCTTCCGTTCACAGATACCCTGCCTGCATCACACGCTTCATTAGCTATGGTTCTTCTCTTAATAATTCTTGAAACCTTTAAATATTTATCTAACCTCAAAATTATCCTCCAAAAAGATATAAGCCACCGAAAAATCGGCGGCTTTATCCACTTTAAATAAATTATTTTGCAACAGCGTCTTTAAGAGCCTTACCTGCCTTGAATGCAGGAACCTTAGTAGCAGCAATCTTGATGATTTCGCCTGTTCTGGGGTTCTTGCCTGTTCTTGCTGCACGCTCGCGAGCCTCGAAGGTACCAAAGCCAACAAGAGCAATCTTGTCGCCAGCCTTCATAGCATCAGTTACGGTAGCAACAAAAGCAGCAACAGCGGCATCAGCATCCTTCTTAGAGATGCCTGCCTTCTCGGCAACAGCAGCAACTAATTCTGTTTTGTTCATTCTTATTCCTCCATTTTTTATTTTCAACGGTAAAACCGTATGAATACCATTAAATACACTCTTCAATAATTTTTTGAGCGTTAAGCTCGCCCTGTGACTCTAATCTTTCAAAAGCTTCTATAAACTCATTGGTTGCCTTGTTTAGAAGCTCCTCAGAGTTATTCTTTTGATGATTTTGAAGTCCTGCAATAAGAAAAAGCAGTTTTCCGTATGCCGAGTTAATTTTCTCGCTATCCCCTTCAAGACTGGCTTTTTTAAGGGCAGTCAGCGCTGTATCAATTCTTCCGTCTAGAAGAGGATTTGAAAGCTCAACTCCCGCCTTCTTTACGCGCTTTTGCACCTTTGCGGCGCGCATAAGCGCGGGGAACGCCGCAGGTACGCTTCTTAATGTATCCGAAGCTGTGCTTTGACGTTTCTCCTTCTTCTTGATTTTATCCCACATATCAAGAACCTGCTCAGAGGTTTCGGCAATGCCTTCACCAAAAACGTGCGGATGCCTTAAAATCAGCTTACGGCAGATACCGTCAACTACATCATCATAGCAAAATTCACCAAGCTCCTCGGCAATCGCAGAATGAAAAACAACCTGCAAAAGCATATCTCCCAATTCCTCGCAGAGCGCCTCCTTGTCTTCCGTATCGATTGCGTCGGCAGCCTCATAGGTTTCCTCTATCATATCGTTGCGAATACTTTTATGCGTTTGCTCTCTATCCCAAGGACAGCCCTCGGGGGAACGGAGAATCTCCATAATTTGATTAAGCTGGTCTGTTGTAAATTTTTCATCTTTACATACCATATTTATTTTTATCATATTTTTCACCTAAAATCAACTGTTTTTTGCTATTTTGCATTAATTTTTTTAAATTTTTTCCCACAAATTATTAAAAATTAGGTAAATTTATAAAATTTTAAGCTAAAAATTATTTAATTCCAGAAATTTTCTACATCAAATATTTTCCTTATTGCCGAGAGAAGAATATCAATTAATACCGATTCCTTTAATTCATTCATACTGTTGTAGCTATTCTTTGCATCATCGCCCGCATCATCCGATATTCTGCGCAAGGCAAGATATTTAATGTCTGCATTTTCACAAACATACGCTACCGCCGCAGATTCCATATCACAGGACATTGCATTAAGCTCATTCTTTAAGAATTCTCTTTTTTCATTATCGCTCACAAAACTGTCGCCGCTTACCGCAACGCCCACCTTTATTTCCGGATAAAGCTCTTTAAACATACCTATAAGTTCACTGTCTGCGCTGTACATATAGTTCTGCAAGGGCTTTTCGAAAGGCTTATATCCAAGCGGTGTTAAATCAAAATCGTGCTCAATATATTTATTGCCTATCATTAGTCCGTTTTTGCTAATACCCGAAATTCCGCCCGAAAGTCCCGAATTCAGAATAATATCGCAACCCTCAGTTGCCAAGAAGGTTGCTGCCGCGGCGGCATTTACCATTCCTATACCACAAAGAATGGTGTGGACTATGATTTGCTTTCCTTCTTTTTTAAAGGAAAAAATGTGTCCCTCACGCTTATAAAAATCGGCTCTTTGAGCTTGAAGCCCATCCTTCATATTCCTTAGCGGTTCATATTCACATTCATCAGCAATAACAATGCCTACCTTGATTATATCCTTCATAATTTCCTCCGTAGAATATAGGACCTTTATTTAGGTTCTACCCGACTTCCGCAATTTTTACAAAAAGCCGAGTTGTTATCAATTGCCTCTCCGCAGTTTTTACACTTACTTTTGTTCTGAGACTTATGAAGTTCTGCCCTTGCCTCTTCTATTTGAGCAAGCTTTTGGCTTATATCATCAGTAATCGGCTTTAAGGACTCTTTATCAAAATCGGCTTCGTTTTGGAGCATTCCGAAATAAGCCCTTCCCAAATTTTCATAGCTCTTTTTTAACTTTGATTCAAGCACAGAAATATCAAACTTTTGTTTTTGGTTGTTTACTGCATTTCCTGTTTTACGATATGCTGTCTCGAAAATGTCTTTTGCCTTTTCAATAATATTGTCTAAGCTCATAAGTCAAATAGTCCTTTCGTTGTTTTTTTAAATTTTATGTTCATTATAAAAATCTTTAATCTTTTCTTTTCTTTTTACCATTTCATCAAAACGGGAGATATATTCATAAGGATATTTAAAGTTGTATATACGCTCAATAAGGTCCCCGCCCGGTTCTCTAAGCTTTGTAACAGCCGAGGCACCGCAGGCTAAAATTGTGTGGGTTTCATCCATAATATAAACATTGTAGAACCCCTCATATCCCTTTTTAGAATAACCCACATTTTCAAGATTGCCCACAGTCTTACTTTGTCTATACATATAATACGGTAAAATCCCCGCATTTGTAAAGGTTTGCCTTGCATAGCGCACCATAGACGCGGCGGTTTCTCCGTTTTCAAACTCGGGAAGTTCCAAATTTGCACTGAGCGTTGAAGCTTTTTTTACAGAGAGCGAATGCACCGTTACGCTTTCAGGAGAAAGCTTTGCTATTTTATCCACTGTATCTTTAAAGCTGTCAAGGCTTTCACTCGGCAGACCTGCTATAAGGTCGGTGTTTATATTGTCAAACCCAAGCTCACGCGCAAGTTTAAAGGCATCAATCGTTTGCTTTGCCGTATGTTTTCTTCCAATTTTAATAAGCACATCATCATTCAGCGTTTGAGGGTTTATGCTTATTCTTGTGGCACCGCCCTGCTTTATAGCAATCAGCTTTTCCTTTGTGATTGCATCGGGTCTTCCCGCCTCAACTGTATATTCATATATATTGCTTATATCAAAGCAGTCGCTTATTGTCTGCATAATTTGTCCGAGTTCATCTGCTTCAAGAGAAACGGGAGTTCCGCCTCCGATATACACCGTTTCAAGCTTTAATGACAGTTCTGCGGCAATTTTTGCAGTAATTTTAAGTTCCTCACACAAAAGCTCTATATAAGGCTTAATAAGCTTATGAGCTTTATCTACCGAGTGAGAAACAAACGAGCAATATGAACAGCGCGACGGACAAAAGGGTATAGAAACATAAAGGCTGTACGAATTGCGAGAGTTTTTATTTATAATATTCTGCTCAGGCTCTGCGGTCTCTTTGCACAAAGAAAGCTTTTCATCGCTTACCAAAAGTTTTTCCTTAAAATACTTGTCTGTTTCAATTTCTCCGCAGCTTTTAAGCATTTTTGAGTAAAGCTTAACAGGTCGCACGCCTGTAAGAAGGCCCCACGGGGCTTTATAGCCAGTGGCTTCATTAAAGCACCTATAAAGGCAAAAAGCAAGGGCAAGCTCTGCTTCTTTTTTATCCTCGGAATTAAATTCCGCCTTATGTTTATAGCTCTTACTTGATATGAAAAGCTCTGCCGTGACAGTTTTTTCAGCTATGGTGCAAACAGCGTAAATCTTGTCGGCCTTTATTTCATTTATGATATTAATTTTTTCAAATGGTAAAAATATCCTACACAGCTTTTCAAGCTCATAGTTAAAGCTGTGATTTATGTTACATAAATTCATTTCTATTTCCTTTTAGAAAGGGATTGTTTCGTTTTTCTCTTCCAATTGTTGTCATTTCGCCGTGACCGGGGCAAACCTTTAAGCTTTCATCAAGGGTTGAAAGCTTGTTTAACGAGCAGATAATTTCCTCAAAGCTTCCCGACGGAAAATCAGTTCTGCCTATTGACATTTCAAAGAGTGTATCTCCGCTTATAAGAAGATTATCTATAATAAAGCAGGCTGAGCCCTTTGTGTGACCTGGTGTATGAAGTACGGTTACAGAAGTTTTGTTAAAGGTAAGCACCTCGTTATCCTTTAAAAGAATATCCGCTGAAAATGAAGGACAATTAAAGCTAAAATAAGAAGAAAGATTAATTCTGGCATCGTTTGTTCCATCGCTATCCAGAAAATGAATAGCAATTTTGCTTCCCGTAAGACGTCTTAGCTCACTAGCCCCTTTAATATGGTCGCAATGTGCGTGGGTAAGCAGTATTAGTCTTTCGCCCTTTGCCGAGTTTAAAAAATCAACCATTTCACTCTCGCACTCGGCAGGGTCAACAACAATAGAAACATCATCGTTGCCCAAAAGATAAGAGTTTGTTTCAAAGGCTCCTAAAACAAGTCTTTTAAAAAACATTTACTTCCTCCAAACACCTGTGTCTAAAATAACCGTAACAGGCCCGTCGTTTACTAGGCTTACCTGCATATCCGCTCCAAATTCGCCTGTGAAAATGGGTATTTCTTCCTTAGCAAGAGCAATGCAAAAGCAATCATAAAGCTCTTTTGCTTCCTTTGGAGGCATAGCAGGGTCAAATGACGGCCTTGTTCCCTTTTTTGTATCGGCATAAAGAGTAAAATTTGAAATAACAAGCAGACTGCCGTCTATATCCTTAACCGATAAGTTCATTTTATCGCTTTCATCTGAAAAGATGCGCAAGGCTGCAATTTTCCTAGCAAGCAGTTCTGCGTCGGCAGCAGTATCCTGCTTGCCTACGCCCAGCAAAACCACTAAGCCCTTTTCAATTTGAGCTTTTTGCTCATCGTTTATGTTCACAGATGCGGTCATCACACGCTGTATTACTGCTTTCATTATTTGTTCATTCTTTCTACGCTAAATATTCCGTCAAGCTTTTTAAGCTTGGCTATAATGCTCTTTAAATGCTCTACGCTTGCGGTTGAAACAGTAATATTAATCTCACAGTTTCCGCCCTTCAATGCCCGCGCATTTGCAGCGTGCAGACCGACATGCATATTAAAAAGCACCTGTGTAATATCAGCAAGAAGTCCGTCACGGTCAAGGCCTATTATCTGTATTGTAGAGGTAAAGTTAGCGGTCTTAGCCGAATCAACCCAATGCGCCGATATCCATCTTCCCGATTCTGAGCAATTGCTCAAATCCTTCGGAACATTGACACAGTCGGTTTTGTGTACGGAAACACCATGGCCTCTTGTAATAAAGCCAATAATATCATCACCCGGCAGAGGGGCACAGCATTTAGAGAGCTTTACAAGGCAGTTTTCAATTCCCTCAACAACTACTCCCTCGGGCGAGCGCGGAGTATGCTTTTGTATATACTCCTCTATCTTTGTCTCCTTAGAGCTGTTTACAAGGCGGACATAGTCCTCCTTAACCCTTGGCATAAGCTTTTCAAGTGTAATTCCGCCGTATCCGATAGAGGCATACAGCTCCTCTACACTTGCAAGCTTTTGCTTTTTCGCAAGCTCTTCAAGGAACTCGCGCATTTCATTTTCGGGAAGCAAAATTGAGTTTCTTCTAAATTCAGCTTCAAGGATATTTTTGCCCGTTTCAATATTTTCTTCGCGTCTTTCCTTCTTAAACCAAGAGCGGATTTTGGTCTTTGCTGAACTTGTAACGGCAATATTAAGCCAATCTCTTGAAGGTCCGTGTCCCGCCTGATTTGTTGTGAGTATCTCGATAACCTCGCCGGTTGTTACAACATGGCTTATAGGAACGATTTTACCGTCCGCCTTGGCGCCTATCATTCTAGTACCTACCGCCGAATGTATTGCAAAGGCAAAGTCAATTACGGTTGAGCCTATTGGCAGATTTATAACATCTCCCTTAGGAGTAACCGCGAACACATCCTCTTGGGATAAATCAATTTTAATTGTTCTGATAAGGTCGTTTGCCTCATCTCCATCGCTTTCAAGAATCTGGCGTATCCATGAAAGCCTATCCTCCATACCCTTGTCCCGTTTGGTAATGCCCTCTTTATACTTCCAGTGTGCAGCAATACCGAACTCTGCCGTGTGGTGCATTTCAAAGGTCCTTATCTGAATTTCAAAGGGTATGGCTTCTCTTCCTAAAACGGTTGTGTGAAGCGACTGATACATATTTGGTTTGGGAGTCGAAATATAATCCTTAAATCTTCCCGGAATAGGTCTGAACATATCATGAATTATTCCCAGAACATTATAGCAATCGGTAACCGTTTCGGTTATTACACGAACGGCGTATACATCGTATATTTCATCGAAGTCCTTACCCTGAATAAACATCTTTCTGTAAATTCCCGGAATGGACTTTACGCGCGACTGCAAGGCAAACTCAACATTCGGCATTTCTTCTCTAAGGCGCTTTTCAATTCGCTCTCTTAAAATATTAAAGGTTTGCTCGCGGAAGCTTTCCTTTTTTGAAAGCAACACTTCTATCTCCCTATACGCAATTGGGTCAAGATGCTTAATTGCAAGGTCTTCAAGCTCATCCTTAATAGCACTGATACCAAGACGGTGCGCAATAGGAGCATATACCTCTATCGTTTCGAGCGCTATATCCCTCTGCTTTTGGTCAGGAAGAAAATCAATAGTTCGCATATTATGAAGTCTGTCGGCAAGCTTTATGATAATTACGCGAATATCCTTACCCATCGCAATAAGCATTTTGCGGAGCGACTCGGTCTGTTGTTGCTCGCGAGAGGTGAACTGAATTTTGTTAATCTTGGTAACACCGTCAACTAAAAGTGCAACATCCGCGCCGAATTTTGCCTTTATCTCCTCAATTTCAATGCTGGTATCCTCTACCACATCGTGCAAAAGGGCGGCTGCAATAGACTCCGAATCCATACCGAGTCCCACTATAATTTTAGCAACACTGCAAGGGTGGATATAATACTCCTCTTTTGATTTGCGGTACTGCCCCTCGTGTGCCGAAACGCAAACCTCAAAAGCTCTTCTTATCATAGGAATATCAAAATTCCCATCCTGCTCATTTATAAGCTCGTTAAGGCTTTTAAAATCATCCTCATACCTTTGCTTTAATGTTTCCAAGCTATTCACCTCGCAATCTTTTAAATATCGGTGCGTCTTCAAGGTTTACCCTCTGAGAAGACTCATTTACCCTTAAACAAAGTGCACCTTCTGTTTCATAAACGCTTAATACTTTAAGCTCGCAAAGAGCCTCTGCGGCTATTAATGTCTTTGCAAACCCCAGCGTATCCAGTTTTTTTACAATAAGCTTATCAAGCGATATGCTGTTACTTACAAGGGCTCTGTAAACATCGCCTGTCTCTTGTCTGCTTGGTATTATCGACTCAAAATCAAGCCTTTTTCCCGATTTAAAATCTTCATAAAACTCAATATCCTTAAAGAGCTTCTCCTCGCTAATGTTTGAGCGTTTTATATCCTTAATATTTACGGTAAGGGTAGGCTCTCCCGCATAATTGCCCGTATCAAGTGTAACTGCAATATCAAGCTTTTGCTCAACCTCGTATGCGAACGCCGACCTTGTGCAGCCGAAAAGCATTGCTGAAAACTGTGTATCATCGCGAACAAATTCAAGCCTTAAATGTTTTCCCTGCCCCACAGGTGTTATTCTTTTTAATGTAACACCGCAAATGGCAAAAAGAGGTGTGGGATTTCCCATACCAAAGGGTTCTAATTGCTTTAATTCTTCCGTGAGTGCAATATCGAGCGCGCGTGGATTAAGCTTACAGTCAATTTGTAAGGTTTGAAAAGGTCTTTTTTCCTCTGCGGCATATTCATTTACAGCGTTTCTGAACGCCTCAATATTTTCCTTATAAACTGTAATGCCTGCCGCCATTTCGTGACCGCCGTATTTTGTTAAAAGATGCGAGCTGCTGCTAATTGCATTGTATATTGAAAAGCCCGAAACGCTCCTTGCAGAGCCGTTTGCAAGCTCTTCTTCAACAGCCAACACTATGACAGGTCTGCCGTACCTTTCAACAAGTCTTGCGGCAACTATTCCCGTAACGCCGCTGTGCCAATTTTCGCCCTCAACCACAATAACGCGGTTGTGCTTATAGCCCCTTTTTTCTATTGTTTCAACTGCCTCGGCTAATATCTTCTTTTCGATTCCCTGTCTTCGAATATTTTCATTGTTAAGAATATCTGCCAACGCAAATGCGGCTTCATCATCATCGGTTATGAGAAGTTCCAGTCCCCTTGCTGCGTCACCCATTCTCCCTGCGGCATTAAGTCTTGGAGCAATACCAAAAGCCACCTTTGTTGCAGTTATGGAATAGGCGTCAATTCCCGCCGCCGACAAAAGCGCGGAAATTCCTCTTCTGTTTCCCTCGGCTATTAAGGACAGTCCGCTTTTTACAACACAACGATTTTCACTTACCAATGGCATTATATCTGCAATCGTGCCGATTGCTACCAGGTCACTGTATTCATACAAAAGCTCCTCAGGGCTTTTTCCTTCAAGTGCGCAAACCAACTTAAATGCTACAAAAACGCCGCAAATTTCCTTAAATTCGCTGAAATCATCCTCTCTGTGAGGGTTAATAATTGCATCCGCTAAGGGCAGCCTATCCGACGGTAAATGATGGTCGGTTACAACTATCTTAATACCAAGGCTTTTGGCATATTCTATTTCATAAAAGCTTGAAATTCCGTTATCTACCGTAATTATTAAATTTACATTTTGCGCCTTTAACTTATCTATGGCAGAAATATTCATACCATAACCGTCTTTTGCACGGTCAGGTATTAGGTAAAGAACCTTTGCGCCTCGGTTTTTAAGGTAGGTATATAAGAGTGCGGTTGCGGTTATTCCGTCAACATCATAATCTCCGAACACGGCTATCACTTCATCGCCGTATATTGCATCCGAAATAATCTCCACCGCTTTGTCCATATCGGTAAGCTCATACGGGTCTCCAATCATTACCTCATCAGAAAAAAGCTGGTCAAGCTCCGAAAAATCGGTATAGCCTCTTCCCGTAGCAATTAAGGCTGTAAAAGGGGGAATATTACATTCGTTGGATATTTCTTCCGCTACTGCTTTGTTAGCAGTATTTATACACCATCTTTTGAACTGCATATTTACCCCCCTTTTTTAAATTTAGCTTAAAAGCTTGGCTATCTATGGCAATAATTATAACAAATTATAATTATTATTGCAATAAAAACAAAATAAAGAGAGGCGCGAACCTCTCTTTATTCATGATTTTTCTTTTTTCCTGTTTCTTTAAGTTCAAAGTGAATAAGAATGCTAAGCAGTGCGCGAAGAAGAATTACAGCACCCAGAATATAAAGCTCATCTATTTCACGAATTAGCACCGTGTTGAGAATCTCTCCCGCCATTTTAAATTCAAGACCTGTTGCAAGTCCTTGTGCAAAGTTGTATTGAAGATTTAATCTTTTGTGGAAAAATGTGTTTTGTATATACTCCCAAAAGGCTTTGATAGCACTCCAACCAACTACAAGGATTCCCATTATTTCAAGGATTGAAATAATGAATGGCAGAAAGTTCTCGATAAGATTGTGAAAAACATTTTCTAACATTAAAAATACCCCTTTTAATTAAAAATAGTCGGGTACTGACAAATATCTTGAACCTGAATCAGGCAGAATTACAACAATATTCTTGCCAAAATTTTCAGGCCTTGCGCCTACTTGCGCTGCTGCTTTCAGAGCCGCGCCCGATGAAATTCCCACAAGAACGCCGTCTGTTCGTGCTACATTTTTTCCGTAGCTGTAAGCATCCTTATCAGATACCGCTACAATTTCATCATAGACTAAGGTATCAAGCGTATCAGGAATAAAGCCTGCCCCTATCCCCTGAATTTTATGAGAGCCTTTTTTGCCGCCCGATAACACGGGTGAAGATTCAGGTTCTACCGCCACAACCCTAATGTTAGGATTTTTCTCCTTTAAATATTTGCCTGCTCCGCTAATTGTACCGCCTGTTCCTACACTAGAAACAAGAATATCAACAAGACCGTCTGTATCCTCAAAAATTTCAGGTCCCGTAGTATCATAATGAGCGGCGGGATTGTCCGGATTAGTGAACTGCCCTGCAATAATCGAGTTTGGAATTTCCTTGTTTAACTGCTCTGCCTTTTCGATTGCGCCGTTCATACCTTTTGCGCCGTCGGTTAAGACAACCTCGGCTCCGTAAGCCTTCATAAGCATAATGCGCTCGGCAGACATAGTGTCTGGCATAGTGATAATTGCCTTATAGCCTTTGGCGGCTGCAACCAAAGCGAGTCCTATACCCGTGTTTCCGCTTGTCGGCTCGATAATTACCGAGTCTTTCTTTAAGCGACCGCTTTTTTCGGCTGCGTTAATCATATTAAGGGCAACCCTATCCTTTATAGAACCGGCAGGATTGAAAAATTCAAGCTTTGCATAAATTTTTGCTTTAAGGTCATGCTCTTTTTCAAAGCCTTTCAGTCTTAAAAGAGGAGTTTTTCCAATAAGCTGTTCAATTGAATGATATGCATTCATAAACAAAACCCTTTTTATTTTTAATTAGTTGATTTCTTTAACCGACTCGACAAGTCCTGCAAGCTCTTGAATTTTAGAGGGAATAATTATCTTTGTAGCCTTACCGTCGGCTGCTGCTGCAAAGGCTTCAAGAGCTTTGATTTTGATTACCTGTCCGCTTGGATTGGAGTTGTTAATCATCTGAATACCGTCAGCTGTTGCCTGTTGAATCTTCAAAATAGCCTCAGCCTCACCCTCAGCCTCACGGATTTTGGACTCCTTAACAGCCTCAGCGCGAAGAATTGCAGATTCCTTTTCAGCCTCTGCACGAAGGATTGCAGATTCCTTCTCACCCTCTGCCACTAAAATAGCAGATTTCTTTTCACCCTCTGCTTGAAGAATTTTCTCTCGACGCTCACGCTCAGCCTTCATCTGTTTCTCCATAGAATCCTGAATTTCCTTAGGAGGAGTAATGTTTTTAAGCTCAACGCGGTTTATCTTGATACCCCAAGCATCAGTAGCCTCATCAAGCACGCTTGTTATTTTGCTGTTGATAACATCACGCGAGGTAAGTGTTGCATCGAGCTCAAGCTCACCGATAATATTACGAAGAGTGGTCGCAGTAAGATTTTCAATCGCCATCATAGGACGCTCCACACCATAGGTGTAGGTTTTTGGATCAACAATACGATAGAAAACAACCGTGTCTATTTGCATTGTAACATTATCCTTGGTAATAACAGGCTGAGGCGGGAAATCAACAACATTTTCCTTTAAAGAAACCCTGTTAGCAATGCGGTCAATTATCGGTATTTTAACATGAAGACCTGTGTTCCATGTTGTAGAATATGCGCCAAGACGCTCAATTACAAACGCCTTTGCCTGCGGAACCACCTTAATATTTGCGACAATGAAAATAAGGAAAACCACAACTAAAATTACAAAAATGCCAATAAACTGTTCCATAAAAAATCTCCTTTACTTTTTTTCTACGGTAACAACCGTTCCGTTTACACCTGTTACAAGTATGGGCATACCGTCCTCAATTTCTTCATCGGAAACTGCCTTCCAATACACATCTCCGATAAGCACCTTGCCATCGATAGAGTTAATATTGCTTTTTGCTGTACCTGTTTTTCCGATAAGAAGCTCATTAGCCTCTGCAAGACGGGTTGCCTTATCGGGTTTGTAGAACTTTTTACAAAGTATAAGAAATACCGAAGAGGAAACAAGGAAAACTATAAGTTGGACAATAAAGTTGTCGGTAAAAACCGAAACAACAGCAGAAATGATAGCACCCGGAACAAACCAGATAGAAATAAGACCTGCCGTAAGAACCTCGGCTATCAAAAACAAGACCGATAAGCCAAGCCATAATGTCCATAAATTCTCCAATATAAATTCAATCATTACATCACCGACCTTTCGTAACCATTTTAACACAAAGCAGCGACTCTTTCAATAAGAAATTATTTGATAATTCTGTCTTTTATTTTGTATACAACACTTGAAATAAGAACCGTTTTGGTGTAAAATGTTAACAGAAATTTATTTATAGGAGAATTGTTATGGCAAAAGAAGTATTAGTTGAAATTTCAGCAAGACATGTTCATGTAAGCAAGGAGGATTTAGAAGTTCTTTTCGGTGAGGGCTACGAGCTTACACCAAAGAAAGACCTTTCTCAGCCCGGACAGTTTGCCTGTGAGGAAAGGGTTACGGTTGTAGGCTCTAAGCGTGAACTTGCAGGAGTTTCAATTCTTGGCCCCTGCCGCAAGGCAACTCAGGTTGAGCTTTCCTTGACCGACGCGCGTTCAATCGGTGTTTCAGCTCCCATTCGCGAATCGGGTGATGTTGCTAGCAGTGGTACTTGCAAGCTTGTAGGTCCCAAAGGTGAGGTTGAGCTGAGCGAGGGTGTTATTTCTGCAAAGCGTCACATTCATATGACTCCCGAGGACGCTGCTGCTTACGGAATTAAAGACAGTCAGGTGGTTTCTGTTAAAATTCCAACTAAGGACAGGTCTTTGATTTTCGGTGATGTTGTAGCGCGTGTAAGCCCTTCTTATAAGCTTGCTATGCATCTTGACACCGATGAAGCTAATGCCGCTGGTATTCCCGGCAGCTGTATTGGAGAAATTCTTGACTAATTCTCTTGGCATTTACATACATGTTCCTTTCTGCGAGAAAAAATGCACTTACTGTAATTTTTACTCAGCTCCACCGAGTGATGACATAAGGAACAGATATATAGACAGAACCTTAAAGGAACTTAAAAGATGGGGCGCTGAAACTATGCGCCCCGTTGATACTGTCTATTTTGGGGGAGGTACTCCCTCGCTTCTTAAACCCCGTGAGCTTGAAGAAATCTTAGTGGGAATACGCGAAAATTTTTCTATAACCAAGGATGCTGAAATAACCTGCGAGGTAAACCCGGGAGATGATTTAGAGTCTTTTTTAGAGGTTGCTTTGCCGCTGGGTGTAAACCGAATATCAATCGGTATGCAGTCTGTAAACGAGGACGAGCTTGCACTTTTGGGCAGGCGCCACAGCTTTTTGGATGTGCAAAACTCTGTAAGCACTTTGCACCGCAAAGGTTTAGACAACATTTCGGTTGATTTAATGCTCGGTCTTCCAGGTAGTGACACCTATAAGCTTGACCGCAGTATCGATGCGGCTTTTTCATTGAACGTACCTCACATTTCTGCATATATTCTTAAAATCGAGGAAAATACTCCTTTGTTTTTATGCAAGGATAAGCTTAATCTTGCCGATGAGGATATCATTTGCGACCAATATATCCATTTATGCAAAAGACTTAGTGAACACGGCTTTGAGCATTACGAAATATCAAACTTTGCAAAATGCGAAAAATTCAGCAGACACAATCTTCGCTACTGGCAAGGGAAGGAATATATCGGCATAGGTCCTTCGGCATATTCTTGTCTTTTGGAAAAAAGATTTCACTATCCCGCCGATATGACAGAATTTATCAAAAACGGAACAATAGTTTTTGATGAGAACGGCGGCGGTTTAGAAGAATTTGTTATGTTAAGATTAAGGCTTAGTTTTGGCCTTGACCTAAACGAGTTATGCGAAAAATTTAGCATTTCTAATATCGACCCCCTGCTTGATTTAGCTATAAAGCTTTCAAAGGCAGGGCTTTGCAATTTATCAAATAACCGAATACAGCTTACCGATGAGGGTATGCTTGTATCAAACAGTATAATTCTTAAAATACTAGGAGCTATTAATGAAAACCTTTAAAATTCATTTGATAAGACACGGACTTACTGATGCAAATCTTAATCAGCAATATATAGGAAAGACCGATGTGCCGCTTTCGGCAATCGGTGTTGCAGAGCTTAACCGTCTTAAAGAGGAAAATGATTTTCCGAAAGTAGAAAAGGTATATTCGAGCCCTTTGCTCCGTTCTAAGCAAACCGCTAATATTCTTTATCCGTATAAGGAAGTTTGCATAATTGACAATATGAGAGAAATTGATTTTGGCGAGTTTGAGGGAAAAACCGCAAACGAGCTTGAAGCTAATCCTGCCTATATGGACTGGGCGGCAGGTAGAATTTCTGCTGCTCCCGGCGGTGAGGACAATACCGATTTTGCAAAAAGGCTGGCATTAGGTCTTAACGAAATAGTCAGAGATATGATGCATAACGGCATTGAGCATTCTGCTGTTATTATGCACGGCGGTGCTATTATGATGCTGCTTGCCTCCTGTGCTGTACCAAGAAAGCGTATGGTAGAATGGACCTGTGCGGCGGGCAGCGGATACAGTATTCTTGTCACACCCTCACTTTATCATTCAAGCGGTGTGGTTGAAGTTATTGATTATATTTAATGCCTATGAAGCTTATATTATGCGTTGATGAAAAAGGAGGCTTTTCTTTTTTTGGAAAAAGACAAAGCCGAGATAAAATATTAATAAACGAGATTTTAAAAGAGACGGGCGGTAATCTTTTTATAGATGAATATTCTGCCTGCCTTTTTTCAGAGTTTAAAGATGTGAAAATAATAAAGGATATATCCGAGGCGGCTTTGGGCTATTTCTTTGCAGAAGGACATCTTCCCTCTTTGGATTTAGTTGATGAAATCATCCTTTACTGCTGGAACCGTCATTATCCGGCAGATATTTTCTTTATGGTAGATGAAAGCCTTTTCATTCTTGAATTTGAGCAAGACTTTAAGGGCTCGTCACACGAAAAAATAACCAAAAAAATTTATAGGAGAAAATTGTCTTGAAGAAAATTAGGTTACCTCTGGTTGCCCTTATTTTATGCTTAATATTAACCCTTTGCGGCTGTTTAGACACTGCCGATATTAATGCCTCAAACTCAATTGTTTCTTATTCTTCCTCAAATGCGACAACAGATATTTCATCAGTCGAGGATGAAAAGCTTGGCACTGACGATAATTTAAGCAGTCAGACTAGGCCATCAAATACGGATAATATTCCGGCTTATTCGAATAAGCCTTATGTTGTGCTAAACGGTAACAAGCCCTCTTTTACAAAGGATATGCTGGTCACAAAATCTTATGAGTCCTACTCCTCACTTGACGCTTTGAATCGCTGTTCAGTAGCGGTTGCCTGCATAGGTAAGGACATTATGCCTACCGAGGATAGAGGCAGTATTGGTCAGGTTAAGCCTTCGGGCTGGCAGACCGTAAAATATGATATTGTTGACGGTAAATACCTTTATAACCGCTGTCATCTTATAGGATATCAGCTTACAGGCGAGAACGCTAACACCAAAAATCTTATTACAGGCACAAGATATTTGAATGTTGAAGGCATGCTTCCCTTTGAAAACATGGTTGCCGACTACATAAAGGAAACAGATAATCATGTTATTTACCGCATAACTCCGATTTTTAAAGGTAACAACCTTGTTGCTTCGGGCGTTCAAATGGAGGGCTATTCGGTAGAGGATAATGGTGATGGGCTTTGCTTTAATGTTTATTGTTATAATGTTCAGCCGGGAATAGAAATTGATTATGCTACCGGAAAAAGTTGGCTTAAAGGTGCCTCATCAGTTTCTTCTGGGGTAAGCTCTGCTACATCAAGTGCGACTGCTTCTATAACATCGACACCGTCAAGCAAGATTTCCTACATCCTTAACACGAGTTCAAAAAAGATTCACTACCCATCCTGCGTTTCGGCTAAGAAGATAAAGGATGAAAACCGCGGTGAATACAGCGGCACAAACCTTAAATCCTTGCTTGGCCAAGGCTATACATATTGCGGAAATTGTTTTAGATAAGAAAAACCCACATTTATCATAATGACAAATGTGGGTTTCTTTACTTTTATCCCATTAATTTTACTAAAACTGCTTTTTGTGCGTGGAGGCGGTTTTCTGCCTCGGCAAAAATTTCATCTGCATGCTCTTCGAAAACCTTTGCGGTTATTTCTTCCTCTCTGTGAGCGGGCAAGCAATGCTGAACCATTGCATCCTTTTTAGCCACAGCCATAACCTCATCGTTTACCTGATATCCTGCAAAAATCTTTTCACGCTCTGCCTTTTCGTCCTCTTGTCCCATAGATGCCCATACATCAGTATAGATAACATCGGCATCCTTGGCAGCCTCTAAAATATCATCGGTGCATACAAAATCACCGTTTTCTGCTGCCCATTTCATAATTTCACTATCGGGCTCATTTGTTTTAGGACAAGCGACAGCGACCTTCATTCCCATCTTAATTCCGCCTACAATAAGGCTGTTTGCCATATTATTGCCGTCACCTATAAAGCACATTTTCTTATCCTTAAATGTACCTTTAAATTCACGGAAGGTCATAAGGTCGGCAAGCACCTGACAAGGATGGCAATAATCTGTAAGGCCGTTTATAATCGGAATTGAGCCATATTCAGCGAGTGCCTCTACCTCTGATTGCTCAAATGTGCGTATCATAATGCCGTCAAGATAGCCTGAGAGCACTCTTGCGGTATCTTCTACCGGTTCTCCCCTGCCAATTTGAAGGTCGCGTGAGGAAAGGAACAGCGCCGAGCCACCGAGGTCATACATACCAACCTCGAAGGAAACGCGAGTACGAGTAGATGATTTTTGGAAAATCATACCTAAGGTTTTACCCTTTAAATGATGATGCTCAATACCGTGTTTCTTTTCGTACTTTAATTGGTCGGCAAGATTTAATATCTCCGTAATTTCTTTTTGGCTTAAATCCATTAATTTAAGTAAATGCTGTGCCATTATTTTACACACTCCTTAATTACCTTAATCGCTTTATGTAACAGTTCATCGGGTATGTTTAGTGCGGGAAGAAGTCTGAGCCTTGACTTTGCGGAAATTACCAAAACTCCTTTTTCAAGGCAGAGTTCAATTACCTCTTTAACATCCTTGTCTAGCTCAAGTCCTATCATAAGTCCCATTCCGCTGACTTCTTTTACACCCTCTGCCCCGCATAGTTCTTTAAAAATGTAATCCGATTTGCGCTTGACGTCACTTAAAAGCTTTTCATCTATTCGGGATATAATGTTGTAAGCCGCCGCACAGCAAACGGGATTTCCGCCAAAGGTTGAGCCGTGCGAGCCCGGTGTGAGAACGTTTTGTACCCTTTCTCCAAACATGGTTGCGCCTATTGGCAAGCCGCCGCCTAGTCCCTTTGCGGTGGATACTATATCGGGCTTAATTCCAAACTGCTGGAAGGCATAAAGGCTTCCTGTTCTGCCGTTTCCTGTCTGAACCTCATCAATTATAAGAATAACATCATTTTCAAGACAGAAGTCAGCTACCTTTTGGACGAAGTTCTCATCGAGCTTCATTACGCCGCCCTCGCCTTGAACAAGCTCCATCATAATAGCACAGCAATTATGCTTTTGAACTAGTTCTTTGACATTATCAAAATCGTTCGCATCGGCATAAACAAACCCTTCTGTAAATGGCCCAAATTCAGTATGAAAGCTATCCTGACCTGTTGCTGAGAGGGTGGTAACAGTTCTTCCGTGGAAGCTATTTTTAAGGGTTACAATATAGTTTCTGCCCTCGCCGTATTTCTTAAAACTGTAACGTCTTGCTGTCTTAATTGCACACTCGTTAGCCTCAGCACCCGAATTTGAAAAGAAGACCTTTTTCATATCGGTTTTTTGGCACAAAAGCTCGGCTAACTTGGCGCAGGGTTCGGTATAATATAGGTTTGACGTGTGAGCCAGTTTTTTAAGCTGAAGGTTTATGGCATCGTTCCACTCATCATCGGCTATACCAAAGGTATTTACCGCTATGCCTGTGCTCATATCAATATATTCCTTACCCTGTGTATCGTAAACAAGGGAGCCCTTGCCGTAATCAAGCTCCACCTTAAATCTACCGTAGGTGGATGAAATATAGTTGTTATCCTTAACTGTAATACTCATTTTATCCTCCGTAGAGCATTGTTCCAATTCCCTCATCGGTAAGGGTTTCTATTAAGATTGCGTGAGGTATTCTTCCGTCTATAATGAAGACCCTATTAACACCCTGACGGATTGCCTCAACACAGCACTCAACCTTAGGTATCATACCGCCTGAGATTATTCCCTCTCGCATAAGCTGAGGCGCCTCGCTTACGCAGACGCTTGAAATAAGCGAGCTTTCATCATCCTTATCACGAAGCAGTCCTGCTATATCGGTCATAAGAATAAGGGATTCTGCGCTAAGCTCACTTGCTATTTTAGCCGCCGCAGTATCGGCATTAATATTGTAAACATTGCCCTTTTTATCACAACCGACTGTTGAAATAACCGGGATGTATCCCTTTTCAAGCAGGTCGGTTACAGGCTCAATATTTATATTTGTAATTTCTCCTACAAAGCCAAGCTTAGTATCCTTAACCTTTGCCTCAATGAGATGTCCGTCCATACCCGATAAGCCCACAGCTTTCCCGCCGCTGTTTTGCAGTTGGTTTACAAGCGTTTTATTAATCTTTCCCGCAAGCACCATCTGTACTATTTCGGCAGTTTCGGCATCTGTAACGCGAAGTCCGTTTACAAACTCACTCTTTTTGCCAACCTTATTTAGCA
This sequence comes from Clostridia bacterium, assembly GCA_017533175.1. Lineage (GTDB taxonomy): Bacteria > Bacillota > Clostridia > Oscillospirales > Acutalibacteraceae > SFWF01. Next base: position 37,441 of record JAFXIJ010000010.1, on the reverse strand, counting down.
TTTCAGATATTTCGGGCCCTCCGCCATGCACGAGCACTACCTTTATACCAATTGTATTAAGCAGAACCAAATCGCCCATTACGGCAGATTTAAGCTCTTCGTTTATCATGGCATTTCCACCATACTTAACAACTATAATCTTGCCATCATATTTTTTTATGTAGGGCAAGGCATGAACAAGTATTTCAGCCCTTTGAGCATTTGTAATCATCTTTTTTACCTCTTTTATGTTCGGTAGTCACCGTTAATTTTTACATAATCATAAGTCAGGTCGCAGCCCCAGGCTGTTGCATTACACTCTCCGTCGTTTAGAGAAACGAGAATTTCTATTTCATCTTCTAAAAGTATCTTCTTTGCGATTTCTTCTGAAAAATCAACACCTGCACCATTTTTGCAAACCTCGATTTCTCCTGCCTTAGATTTAAACGAAACATCGATTTTTTCGACATCGACATTAGCTCCGCTATAACCTATTGCGCAAAGCACCCTTCCCCAATTCGCATCGGCACCAAACATTGCCGCCTTAGTAAGAGAGGAACAGATGACCGATTTTGCAACGGTTCTTGCGACTCCGTCACTTTTTGCACCTGACACCTTGCATTCAAGCAGCTTTGTAGCTCCCTCGCCGTCTCCTGCAATCATTCTGCAAAGATAAACATTTACTGTATTAAGTGCTTTGCAAAAGGTGTCAAAGTCCTCTCCCTTCGTGGTGATTTGATTATTACCAGCCATACCGTTAGCAAGAACCATTACCATATCATTGGTGGAGGTATCTCCGTCAACACTCACCATATTAAATGTGGTTTTTATATCGTTGCTTAGAGCCTGTCTAAGCATCGAGGGAGAAATTGAAACATCGGTAGTAATAAATACAAGCATTGTAGCCATATTGGGATGTATCATACCCGAGCCCTTTGCAATACCGCCTATTCTGCATTCCTTACCATTAATGGTAAAGCTTACAGCGACCTCTTTAAGAACTGTATCGGTGGTCATAATTCCCTCTGCTGCCGATTGACTGTTGTTTCCAAGCCCTTCTGCCAGCTTTTTCATACCGTTTTCAATAGGCTCAATATCCAGAGGCTGACCTATAACACCTGTTGAGGCTACGATAATATCGCTCTCATCAAGCCCTAGCTCTGCTGCGGTTATTTTGCACATTTTTTCGGCAATTTGGATACCGTTTGCATTGCAGGTATTAGCATTTCCGCTGTTGCAGACAATAGCATAAGCGTATCCGTCTTGTATATTCCTTTTGGTTACCGTAATCGGTGCGCCTTTAACAAGATTTGTCGTGTAAACACCTGCTGCTGCCGCTCTTTTTTCGCTAACAATGAGCGCTAAATCTTTTTTTGAACGGTTCTTGCGTATTCCACAGTGGATACCGTTTGCCTTAAATCCCTGCGCCGCGCAAACTCCGCCATTGATTATTTTCATAAAAAGCTCCTAAAATTATAATTCAAGTCCTAATGTCATATCTGATTTTAGTACAATGTTCATACATTGAATTGCCGCTCCCGATGCGCCCTTGCCAAGATTATCGTATCTGGCAATTAGCAAAATTCTGTCCTCGTTGCCCTCTACAAATATCTGCATGGCATCACTTCCGCTTATTTTATTAGCAGAAGCAAATCCTGACTCACAAGCGTCTTCGAAATATCTTACAACGGGTCCTGTGTATCTTTCCTTGAAAAGCTGTCTTACAGTATTTATATCGGCACCTTTTTTAAGCTGCTCTTTAAAGAGCGGCACGGTAACACACATTCCGCTGTAAAAGTCGGAAACTATGGGGCAAAAAATCGGAGTGTTAGAAAGTCCCGACACTGCTTTCATTTCTTTTAAATGCTTATGATTTTGAGTAAGTCCGTACTGTCTGGGAGCGTCAAGCAAAATATCCCTGTCTGAATCCTCATACTCTGCTATCATCTTCTTGCCGCCGCCAGAATACCCCGTTATGGAGTGGCAGGTGATAAGTGCATCTTTATCTAAAATGCCTGCATCAACAAGAGGTTTTGTCAGTGCTATAAATCCGCTTGCGTGACAACCCGGAACAGCTATTCTGTTGGCTTTTTCCAGCCTTTCTGCGCCGTCATTAAAAACCTCGGGAAAACCGTAAATCCACTGCGCATCTGTACGATGAGCAGTGGAGGTGTCAAATATTATTACGTTATCATTTGCCATACCTGCTGCCTCAATTGCGGCAGCATCAGGCAAACAAAGAAATGTTATATCCGAGGAATTTATAATTTCGGCTCTGGCGGCAGTATCCTTTCTGAGCTCATCAGGTAGTGAGATTAGCTGTATATCGTTACGCCTGCTTAAACGGTCATATATTCTAAGTCCGGTTGTGCCCTGACTGCCGTCTATAAAAACCTTTTTCATTATTTTCCTTCTCTTTTCTTATCAAGCATAGCTTTAACCTTAATGGGAAGACCGAAAAGGTTAATAAATCCTGCTGAATCTTTTTGGTCATACGCACCGCCATCATCACCAAATGAAGCAACCTCTTCATCATAAAGTGTATAAGGCGAGGTAACACCTGCGTTAATTATGTTTCCTTTATAGAGCTTGAGCTTTACATCTCCCGTTACGGTTTCCTGTGTTTTATCAACAAAAGCAGAGATTGCCTCGCGAAGAGGAGTAAACCACTGACCGAAATAAACAAGCTCACCGAATTTTTGAGCAACTAATTTTTTGTAGTGAGAGGTTTCACGGTCAAGGCAAAGCATTTCAAGCAACTCGTGTGCCTTGTAAAGAATTGCTCCTCCCGGAGTTTCATATACGCCGCGGCTCTTCATTCCTACTAGACGGTTTTCAACTATATCAAGAAGTCCTATACCGTTTGCTCCGCCGATATTATTAAGCTTTTCAACCATGCTTACTGCATTAAGCTTTTCGCCGTCAATAGATGTGGGAATACCCTTCTCAAAATGTATTGTTACATAGGTGGGAGTATCAGGTGCCATCTCGGGAGAAACGCCTAATTCAAGAAATCCCTCTTTTGAATACATTGGCTCGTTTGCGGGGTCTTCTAGGTCAAGACCCTCGTGTGATAGATGCCATATATTCTTATCCTTTGAGTAGTTTGTTTCTCGGTTGATTTTTAAGGGAATATTGTGAGCCTCAGCATACTCAATTTCTTCCTCACGGGACTTAATATCCCATTCGCGCCAAGGAGCGATAATTTCCATTTCGGGACAAAAAGCTTTTAAAGTAAGCTCGAAACGAACCTGATCGTTACCCTTTCCGGTACAGCCATGGCAAATAGCGTCTGCGCCCTCTTTGATAGCTATTTCAGCCAAGCCCTTTGCTATACAGGGGCGTGCGTGCGAGGTGCCGAGCAGATAGCTCTCATAGTCAGCTCCTGCTTTAAGACAGGGCCAAATAAAGTCCTCAACATATTCTTTTTTAAGATCGAGCACATAAAGCTTTGATGCGCCTGTTTTAATAGCCTTTTCTTCAAGTCCGTCAAGCTCTGTTCCCTGACCTACGTCACCTGAAACTGCAATAACCTCACAGTTGTTGTAGTTTTCTTTGAGCCACGGAATTATAATAGAGGTGTCAAGTCCGCCTGAATATGCGAGAACTACCTTTTTGATTTTTGATTTATCCATTTCATTTTCCTCCGTTAAAAAAGTGGAGTTTCCACTTTGTAATCACCGTGCATAATTATGCAACATTTATCCTGTTTTGTCAAGTCTTTTTTTCGTTTTGTTATATTTTTATATATAATTATTATATTGGTCTTTTCTTTGAGGTTATGAATTGTTTAATTTTACGCATATTTATGCATAACTATTGCATATTTTGCATATTTAGTCAGGCAAGTAAAAAAGCTCGTAGCTTTAAGCTTCGAGCTTTTTGTTTGATTTTTTCTGTTTTAAAACCTTTTTGGGTTCTCCTCCACTAACGGTTTGAGCGGTTATTATTATCCTTTCAACCCCGTCCTCAGAAGGTGTGTCATACATTGGCTGCTTTAAAATGGCCTCTATTATTGAACGAAGACCGCGGGCCCCAGTTTTGCGCTCAATGGTAAGCTCGGCAATTTTTTCAAGCGCCTCATCCTCAAATACAAGCTCCACCCCATCAAGAGCGAAAAGCGCCTTATACTGCTTTATAATTGAGTTTTTAGGCTCTGTCATAATACGAATAAGAGCCTCTTTATTCATACCGGAAAGTGCAGTAATTACGGGAATTCTTCCCACAAGCTCGGGAATAATTCCGTACTTAACTAAATCTCTGTGGGTTACATCCTTATAAAAATCCGCCGCTTCAAGCTCACTTTTTGACTTTATGTCTTGCTCAAAGCCGAGGCTTGAACCGCCCTTTCTTCTCTCAACTATCTTATCAATTCCATCAAACGCACCGCCGCAGATAAAGAGAATGTTTGATGTGTTTATCTGAATAAACTCCTGCTGTGGATGCTTTCTTCCTCCCTGGGGAGGCACATTTGCAACCGTTCCCTCTAAAATTTTGAGCATAGCCTGCTGAACACCCTCACCACTTACATCGCGTGTGATAGAGGTGTTCTCGCTCTTTCTAGCGATTTTATCTATCTCATCAATATAGATAATTCCACGTTCAGCCCTTGCAATATCAAAATCTGCTGCCTGGATAAGTCTTAACAAAATATTTTCGACATCCTCGCCGACATATCCTGCTTCGGTTAGAGTTGTAGCGTCTGTAATAGCAAAGGGTACACCAATAGATTTTGCCAATGTCTGAGCGAGCAAGGTCTTGCCTACACCTGTGGGACCAAGCAGCAAAACATTGCTTTTATTAAGCTCAACTCCACTGTCATCCGCCTTAAATATGCGCTTATAATGATTATAAACGGCCACCGCCAGCGTAATTTTTGCTTCTTCCTGACCTATTACATACTCATCAAGACTTGCCTTGATTTCGTGCGGCTTTGGAAGAATAAATTCCTTAGGCGAGGACTTAGCCGATTTCCTTTTTGCGCTTGGAATTTCCTCGGGATATAGAATCGAACTGCAAAACTCAACACACTCATCACAAATATATACACCGGGTCCCTCAATGAGACGTTCTACCTGTGTTTCGGTCTTACCGCAGAAAGAACAACATACAGTGCTATTTAGATTGTTTCCGTTTGGCATAGCTTTCTTCTTATCTCTTTTCTATTACTTTATCGATTATTCCGTATTCAAGCGCTTCGGCTGCCGACATAAAGTTATCTCTTTCGGTGTCAAGCTCAATCTTTTCAATAGGCTGGCCTGTGCGCTCGGATAAAATTTTATTAAGTGTATTTCTTGTCTTTTCAATATGACGGGCATGGATAAGAATATCTGTTGCCTGCCCCTTTGTTCCGCCGAGGGGCTGGTGAATCATAATTTCACTGTTGGGAAGTGCATAACGCTTTCCCTTTGTGCCCGCAGCAAGCAAAAATGCGCCCATACTTGCCGCCATACCGATACAAATTGTGCTAACATCGCACTTAATGTACTGCATTGTATCATAAATAGCCATTCCGGCAGAAACGCTTCCGCCGGGGCTATTAATGTAAAAGTTGATATCCTTTTCGGGGTCCTGTCCTTCAAGATATAAAAGCTGTGCAATTATTAGACTTGCAGAGGCGTTATCAACCTGGTCGGGAAGCATAATAATTCTATCGTTTAAAAGACGGGAAAAGATGTCATAGGAACGCTCTCCCCTGCTGGTTTGTTCAACAACATACGGTATTGTCATACCCATAAAATCACCTCAAAATTATTTCTTCAATCAATAATATTGCCGCAAGCCGAAAATTATAAACAATTATTCAGCCGTTTCCTCTTTTACTTCGCTCTTTTTAGCCGCAGGCTTCTTAGCGGTAGAAGTTGTCTTCTTAGCTGCGGGTTTCTTAGCAGGTGCCTTCTTTTCCTCGCTTCTCTTTTCTACGTCGGAAATTTTTGCCGATGCCTTTACAAAATCTATTGCCTTATTCATAGCAATATCACCTGCAAGTGTCTTTTCATCAATCGATGCCTTAACCTGCTCTAATGATACGCCATACATAGTTGTCAGCTTTTCATACTCTGCTGAGATATCCTCATCAGAGGGTACAATATTTTCAAGCTCTACAATCTTTTCAAGAGCTAAGCGCATTTTTACCTGCTTCTCACTTTGAGGACGGAAGGAAGCCTTCAAATCCTCTACGGTAGAGCCTGTGTATTTGAGATAGGTGTTGAGGTCCATGCCCTGACTTCTGAGTCTGTAATCAAATTCTCTGACCGACTCGTTTGAACGGTTTTCAAACATAGCTTCGGGGATTTCAGCCTTCATTCCTTCAACAACAGCCTCGATTAAGCGGTTTTCAACATCCTCATCAGCTGCCTTAGTTTTGCGCTCCAAGGCTTTTGCCTTAATGTCTTCTTTAAGAGCATCAAGGGTATCAAATTCGCTTACATCCTTAGCAAACTCGTCATCAATTTCAGGCATTTCCTTTGCCTTAATCTCGTGAAGCTTACACTTAAATGTTGCATCCTTGCCTGCAAGCTCCTCTGCTTGATATTCGGTTGGGAAGGTTACATTTACATCAAACTCATCGCCTGTATTCTTTCCGACAATCTGCTCCTCAAATCCTGGAATAAACTGTCCTGAGCCAAGAGTTAAGGTATAGCCTTCGCCCTTGCCGCCGTCAAAAGCAACGCCGTCAACAAAGCCCTCGAAATCAATGACTGTCATATCACCCATAGCGGCAGCTCTGCCTTCTACGGTAACAATTCTTGAATTTCTGTCAGCAAGACGGTCTATTTCCTCTTTTACCTCATCATCGGTAACAACCGGAATAACACGCTCTACTGCAATACCTTTGTAGTCACCGAGCTCAACCTCAGGCTCAACAATAACTACAACTTTAAGCTCGGCACCGTCTGCCTTGCTGATAGATGTAATTTCGGTCTTCTCAACATCAACAAGCTTTAAGCCTGCCTCATCAACAGCACCTAAGAGAAGGTCTTCATAAAGGAAATTTATCGCATCCTCAAAGAACACAGCCTCGCCATACATTTTTTCTACCATGTGAAGCGGAGCTTTACCCTTTCTGAATCCCTTAACGGTAATGTTCTGCGCCTCTTTTGCATATACCGCACGAATAGCTTCTCTGAAAGATTCTCCGTCAACGGTAATTTCAAGCTCATACTTATTAGTATCCAGCTTGTTAGAAACTTTTAAACTCATATTTATACCTCCGATAAAATTATCAACTATTAATATAGCATAAAATTATTTCTTTTTCTACCCTTTTTTTTCATTTTTAGAAAAATTTAGCAAAAGTTTTATCAAACGATGAAATAGGGCGTGAAATCTATACAATCAGAGGAAATAAGTTTAAGCTTTATTCCCTCGCATTCTCCTATTGAACGGTTAAATCCTTTGCCGTGAATATGTCCGTGGAAGACAGTATCAATGTGATACTCTTTTAAAATGTCAATTATTTCCTGGCACTTATCTTCTGCGTAGGCAGGTGGATAATGCAAAAAAACAAGAGGTTTAAGTCCGGTTTTTAAGCCCGATTCCAATGAGGCTTTAAGCCTTCCGACCTCTCGGGCAATAATTTTTTTGTCGGCTCCGTTTTCAGGAAAACACCAGCCACGAGTTCCGCAAATGACATGCTCACCGCACTCATAAGAATTATTAAAAACAAGGCTGACCGATAAAATGTCGTTTTGTTTAAAAAATTCCTGCACCTTTTTCACGGTTGACCACCAAAGGTCATGATTTCCCTTTAAAATTACCTTTTTACCCGGAAGTGATTCTAAAAACTTGAAATCTTCAAGCGATTCTTCAAGCTTTAAGCCCCAAGAAAAATCTCCCGGCAGAACTACTGTGTCACTTTCCTTTACAATGCGAAGCCAGTTTGCACGAATTCGCTCAGTATGATTATCCCAACCGAAAATATCCATCGGCTTGTTTGTACCAAGGGATAAATGCAGGTCTGATATTGCATAAATGCTCAAAAAATCACCTCTTTTTTATTTGAATTTATTAAGTATATTGTAACATTTTTAGTATAAAATAATCTTGACCAACAGGTCAAAAAGGAGGACTTTAAAATGGAAAACAAAAATTGTGAAAATCACATTATTTCCGGCATTAAGTGCGATGTTGTAAACTGCACATATCACCGTGAGGGAAATAAGTGCGAAGCAGGCTGCATTGAGGTAGGTCGCGGCAACTGCTCTACCAGCAGTGACACTGCTTGTGAAACATTTAAAGCGAAGTACTAAATAAGGAAAAGCCTACCTAACGGGTATTTCTGTTAGGTGGGCTTTTTCCTTTTATTTAATACCCAAGCGGTCAAGAACCACCTTGTTCATATCCTGCTTTTCGCAAACATTGTTAAATCTGATATCAGCATTTTTCAAGGCTGCAAGTGGTGTTGGAACTACGGTTTTTGTAAGCTTTGACAACATATCAACAGCCGAAAACTCATCTTCGGGCACACTGCCACCGAGACTTTCAAGCACGCTTTTTGCAAATTTGTAAGGACTGGCAGTCGAAGCAATTACCACAGGTCTTGTGTCACCGCTTTCGTTTTTATAGTCCCCATAAACCTTAACTGCAACCGCAGTATGAGTATCAATTAAATAACCATATTTTTCAAAGGTTTCTTTAATGGTAGCGGAGGTTTCCTCCTCGTCACAGCAGCCGCCGAAGAAAAGCTCTTTAAGTCTTGCAAAAGTTTCTTTGTTTACCGCGTATTTTCCTGTTTCTTTAAGGCAATCCTGCCACTCTTTTATAAGCTTATCATTATGTCCTGTAAGCTCATAGAGCATTCTTTCAAGGTTGCTGGAAATTAGAATATCCATCGAGGGAGATATGGTTGTATAAAACTCTCTGTTGCGGTCGTATGTGCCGTTAGACAGAAAATCTGTAAGCACATTATTTGAATTGGAAGCGCATATAAGCTTGTTTATCGGAACGCCCATAACTTTTGCATAGTAGGCTGCAAGAATATTGCCGAAATTGCCCGTAGGTACTGCTACATTAAAGCCGTCGCTTAAATCTACGCCTTTATCCAAAAGCTCCAAATAGGCCGAAATATAGTATATAATTTGAGGTGCAAGTCTTCCCCAGTTTATAGAGTTTGCACTTGAAAACTCCATATTATTCTTTTTAAGCACTTCTTTAACTGATGAATCGGTAAAAATTGTTTTTACACCTGTTTGAGCATCATCAAAATTACCGTTTATGGCGCATACATACACATTATCGCCCTTTTGGGTATTCATTTGAAGCTGCTGCATTTCGCTTACGCCGTCATTAGGATAGAAGACCAAAATTTCGGTGTTTTCAACATCACAAAAGCCTTCTAATGCGGCTTTTCCCGTATCTCCCGAGGTTGCAACAAGAATAACCGTTTTTTTACCATCAGAAACCTTTCTTGCCGAGGTTGTAAGCAGATACGGTAGAATTTGTAAAGCCAAATCCTTAAAAGCACATGTAGGCCCGTGCCAAAGCTCAAGAATATGAGTTGTATCATCAAGTGACTTTACAGGTGCCGGCTTGTCCTCATCAAAATTGCCCTTATATGCGCCCATAGCACAAAGAGAAATTTCTTCATCAGAAAAATCGGTCAAAAACTGTTTTAAAACATATTTAGCTCTGCCTACATAATCAAGGCTTCTCAGTTTGTCAAAATCTTCCTTTTTAAACACAGGAATAGTATCGGGCACAAAAAGTCCGCCCTCAACCGAAATTCCGTGAGCGATAGCCTCGGCAGCCGAAGCCGTTGCATTCTTATCTCTTGTACTGCTGTAACGCATAACATCCTCCAAGTAAAAAACAAACTGTCGGTTATGCCGACTATAATTTTTCTAATATATTTTATATCATCTTTTGACGCTTGTCAAAAACATTTTTGAAGAAATTTAAAGCATTTTTGTAAAATATTTTATCTATTGTGCCTTTTTTTAGCCCTTTTCTCTCCAAAAATGCGTAAAGCTTATGAATTTTTTTGGTTGTGTCAAGCTCGGTGCTCATTCGTGCTCCGTCAAAATCCGAGCCTACCGAGATATTATTTTCAAGTCCTAAACTTAACATATGCGATATATGATTATAAACACATAAAAAAGCATTTTCTCCTCCTAAAAAAAGAGGATAAAAGTTAATGCCAACAAGTCCGTTCTTTTGCTTAATCAGTTTAAGCTGTTCATCGGTTAAATTGCGTTTATGAGAGCATATTTTTCTTGAATTGCTGTGGGTGGCTATTGGCAAATCGCTTAATTCAACTGCCGAAAAAAAGCTTTTATCATTAAGGTGTGAAAGGTCTAAAACCATATTTAGTCGGTTCATTTCGAATATTACGCTTTTTCCCACTTTTGTGAGTCCTCTTTCAGAGTTTACCCCACCCGCAAGTGAATTTTCGCCGTTCCAGGTGAGAGACAAAACCGAGATTCCGTCTAAAAAAAGCTCCTCTACCCTTTCCTTCTTTCCTTCGAGCACAGCTCCGCCCTCGACAGACAAAAGCACCGACCTTTCTGCTGTAAGGTCATTAATGGGATAGTTTATTACACTTTTAAAGGTCTTTAAAGCCTTTTTATAATAATCAAAAGGGCAAGGCATATCATCCCTTACAAAAACTGCACAGGTTTGCACCTGCTTTTGTATGGTTTCAGGGAAAGAAACCGCCGACTTTAAACCTTCTAAAACTGCCAGCGGAGTATCGCAGTGCAAATCAAAAAGGTCCACCCTCCAGCACCTCCGTTGAGAACGCATTTTTTATATAGTTGAGGTCAACCTTTAACTCCCCGTTTTCCTTTATTTCATAATAAACCTCTGCGACATCAAAACGATAGCTTATATTTATCCTAAGCTTTGCTAAAAAGTCGTATGCAGTAAGAATTATTTTCTTTTGCTTTTTAGCATTCACTGCATCTGCGGGAGAAACTAGCGGGTTCTTTTTTCTTGTCTTAACCTCTACAAATAAAATGTATTCGCGACTTTCGGCAACAATGTCAATTTCCCCGAATTTAGAGCTGTAATTTCTTGCGGTAATAATATACCCTTGCGATTTTAGGTAATCGGCAACCATTTCTTCGCCGATTCTTCCGATTTGTGCTGTATAACTCATTTTATGTTCTTCAAAAACGAGGCTCTGTGAACCTCACTTGCGCCATATTTTTTGATTGCTTCAATATGTTCCTTTGTACCGTAGCCCTTATGCTTTGCGAAATTGTACTCGGGATATTTTTTATCATATTCAAGCAAAAGTCTATCCCTAGTTACCTTAGCAAGAATAGATGCTGCTGCTATTGAAGTTGATATGGAATCTCCCTTTATAACCGCAGAGCAATCGACATTTGCTTCTTTTGGCAGGCTGTTGCCGTCAATAAGTGCATAATCCGCCTTAACAGACAAATTCTCTATTGCTCTTCTCATTGCAAGGTGTGTTGCATTTAGTATGTTAAGTTCCTCAATTTCCTCTACGCTGGCAAATGCTACACTGTACGCAACCGCCTTTTCCTTAATCACATCGAACAAAGCTTCCCGTTTTTTCTCGGTAAGCTTTTTCGAGTCGTTGACGCCTTCGATTTCGGTATCCTTTGGTAAAATTACTGCCGCTGCGCAAACGGGTCCTGCAAGCGGTCCTCTGCCCGCTTCATCGACACCGCAGACCGCAGTGTAGCCCGCGGCATAAGCAGATTTTTCAAGCTCAAAATCAGGCATTGTCACATATCCTTTCAAGAGTTATCCTGCCAATTTTACAGTTTCTATATTCTTCAAGCAGCATTGCTGATGCGCGTTCGGTATCGGTTTCACCGCCGCGAATCACCATCCCGCGCTTTTTACCAATTTGGCAAAGCAGCTCATACGAATCGGCAGAAAAGTCAAGATTTCCGTATCTTTCGATAAGTTTGTCCCGATAACTTTGGGTTAAAATTTCTAACAGCCTAATGCTCAGCAGCTCAATATCAACAACCTTGTCCTTCACAGCTCCTGTAAAAGCAAGTCTCTCTCCAACCGCTTGGTCATCAAACTTAGGCCACAAAACACCCGGCGTATCAAGCAATTCAAGCTGCTTATCGACTGTTATCCACTGATTTCCTCTTGTCACTCCCGGACGATTTTCCGCCTTAGCACGATTTCCTCCTGCAATACGGTTAATAAAGGATGATTTCCCCACATTTGGTATGCCTACTACCATTACACGAAGGGGTTTTCCAACCAATCCCTTTGCTTTGAACTGCTCTAACTTGTCAGCTAAAACCTCTTTAATTTTATCCTTAAAGTTGTTTATGCCTTTACCCGTTTTGCAGTCAACCGGTATTGCTGTAATATCGTTTTTTTTGTAATAGTCTATCCAGCGAGAAGTTTCAGTCGGGTCTGCCATATCGCACTTATTAAGAAGAATAAGCAGAGGCTTATCCTTGATAATTTCCTTTAAATCAGGATTCCTACTGCTTATAGGTATTCTTGCATCTACTATTTCAACAACCGCATCAATAATTTGCAGGGCTTCTTTAATCTTACGCTTGGTACGGGTCATATGTCCCGGGAACCATTGAATATTTTGCATATCACTCATAGTTGCCTACTGCTCCTATCTTTGTAAATGGATAAATTCGGAAAACTACCTTGCCTAAAATATTCTTTTCATCAACTAGTCCGATTGATGAATATCTGCTGTCAAGAGACTCCGCTCTGTTGTCACCAAGGACAAAAACCATACCCTCGGGCACATACAAAGGAAAGTCAACATCTCCTTTATTGTAGGTAGGTATCTTAATATACGGCTCGTAAAGCAGCTCCATATCCGACTGTGTATAACCGACATAAACATTTCCGTTTTTAAAATCAATATCTACGTATTGACCGCCTGTCGCAATAACTCGTTTAATTATAGGCTCCTGATAGCTTTCTTTGTCTGTTGAGTTGTCGGCATTTCTTGAAATAACCACGACATCCCCAACATTTGGTTTATAGAAGAGCTTGGTTATTACAACCTTTTCGTTTTCAAAAAAGGTGTTCTGCATGGAGTCTCCGACAATCGTAGCAACTCGGAATAAAGCCGTAAAAATAAAAATTACGGCAATTACAGCTATCACAATCGTATCGAGCCAGTCAAAAATCTCTTTTTTAAGCGCCTTTTGACCGTTTGTCTTGTTCGTATCCATATTCAATTAGAACACCTCCCTATATACTTTAATTTAAGAAAAAAGGAGAGCGCTTTCGCGTTCTCCTTCGACGAATCAGGTTCGGCTCTTGTCAGCCTATACAGACTCTTTAACCTTTGCAGCCTTTCCGACACGGTCACGGAGATAATAAAGCTTAGCTCTGCGAACACGGCCGTTTCTAACGGTTTCAACCTTTGCTACATTGGGTGAGTGAACGGGGAATACACGCTCTACACCTACGCCGTAGGAAATTCTTCTTACGGTAAAGGTCTCTGCAATTCCGCTGTTATTCTTAGCAATAACAGTTCCTTCAAATACCTGGATTCTTTCTCTCTCACCTTCGCGAATCTTTACATGAACACGAACGGTGGTTCCGATTTTGATTTCAGGAGCATCCTCCTTAATCATTCCTGCTGTGAGGTTTTTTACAGCGTCCATTTTCTTCCTCCCTAATTGTTCAGACGTTCATGCTAAAAAACAGAGGACCGCCCGTTTTAATGTCGAATATTCGGCATCAAACCCACTTGTAAGGAAACAAGTGTAATCAAATGCTCAAATATTCTAACACAGATAGCATTAAAATGCAAGCATTTTTTTGCAAAGTTTTTAAATACAGTTGATAATGTATAAAAAATGGGTTGTTCAGTTTATTATACTAAAAAGGAAACCGCTGTTAATACTTTCTGTATTGACAGCGGTATAGTCTTATAACTTCTATTAGATAAACTTGATTTCCTTAGGATTATCATCAATCATTCTAATTGACTTTTCTAACGATTCCTGATCATCTGCGGGCAGAATTTCACAGTCGGTCCACTTAGCAGCGGCTGTATGTATTCCTTTGGTCTGGTAATATGTATTACCCGTAAACTTGATATCATAATCATCTGTATTGGGGTGTGATAAGAAAACAAGATACCAGCTGCAACATGAGAGTATGTTGTTTCTTATAACAAAGTTCTTAGACTTATTTTGATGCTGAGGATATGCCCAGCCTACAATCGAAGCATTTCCGTCAGGATTTATTCTTTGGTCTCCCCAGCCATATCCCGAAAATCGAATTATATTTCCTTCATATACGATATTTTCCATTATAGATTCTTCATCTCGAACAAAGAACTCAATTCCATATATGCAGTCTTCAATTAGGTTGTTGACAAAACGAACATCCTTTTGTATAGCTTTGTCAGCCTGATGTGTAATGGCTGTATCGTAGCATTGATAAAAATAACAATGCTCAACCTCTACATTTTCACAGTTCTCCCAGAATTCAATGCCGTTTCCAAGGCGATAATTCCCAAGCATTGAACCGCCTATCCATCCAAACTCACAATTGGTTACTTTTACATTTGTTACGTTGTAATTGGCCATTCCGTGAAATCCTGCATATTTTACACAAATATTATCAACGGCTACATTCTTGGTTCCGTAGCAGCAGAGTCCATGATAGCGAGGAGACATTTCTATACTGCTAAACCTTTTACCAGGATTTCCCTTAGTAGACATTAAGTACAGCTTACCAGCATCTAAGTCGTGATAAAATTCCAAATCATTCTCTACTTCGCTGAGAGAGGTTGTTATTTTCATACCGATTGTATATGTGTCCATCGCAATAAGGCCGATATCCCACATTGGCTCTTCATCGAAGCCTAGCGGCTCAAGCGACCAAATGTCATTGCCGCAATCACTCCAAAGCTTTTCATCTGCATAGTTTTGCTTAGATGTCCAGATTTCAGGTTTTTTGCCTTCACCGTATGCTCCATACGCGCTGTTACTGCAAAGACACAAAAATCCGCGGTAAATTCCGCCTCTTTCAAGTAGGAGGGTTGCTCCGCCTGCATCATCGAAAATCTCGTGATGATTTTCATATCTTTGAAGTGTGCGCCAAGCAGTTTCAGGGCTTTTGCCGTCATTATTGTCGTCACCGTTGTTTGAAATATAATAAACCGTTCCAACGTGTTTAAGCTCGTCCTTTGATTCGCGTATTTCCTTGCGAAGTGCGTCCGCCGCTGCCTTTTCAGGTGTAACATCGTGCAATGCATCAAAATGCGGATGAATTTCATCGGCTTCATGCAAAATCCTTACTATGTCTTCATTTTTATACAAAGTAAATCATTCCTTCTCTTTTTGTTGGTTCATATTAAAGCAAATCAACTTTACACTTTACTTATACCATATTTATCCGCTATATGCAAGAATATAATAGAAAATTACTATATTTGCTGCTGTAAAAGTAAAAGATGTGTGGAAATTTTCCACACATCTTTTAGACTGTAAATTAAGTTAAACCTGTGTTATTTTACAAGTTTTCCAATCTCTTTTGTGGCTTGAGCAGCCGCATCTTTTGCACTAGGATAATACTTCGACTCGATGAGAGTTTTAATCTGGCTGGTTGTGCAGGTTAAAAGACCTTCTACAATGCCAATTATAGTTCTGTTCGTATCTAATTCATTAAGTACAGATACTCTCTTTTGAGAACGGGTCCACTCAACTGCTTCAAGTATGGTCTTGTGTGCATAGAACGAGTTCATGTTGTAGTTCGCAGTATCGAGATAGAAGCGCAAGAAATAAGGAGCTAATTCGATATTCTTTGCCTTGTTTGGAACACCGTAAGCTTCGTTCTCTAAGATGGGAACATAATATTCCTTTTGACCGTCAACTGCAGGTATGGGAACAGCTCTTAATGTGCCCTTTTTCTTAATCTCTGTCATCATATAGTGTGATTGACGACCTGCGATTTCTGATTCGTTACAGAAAAGAATCTTTCCAAGGCTGAAGTCCGAATAGTTACCAACTATATCGCAGATATTACCCTTTTGGTACTGAGTATTCATATTCTGCATAGCCTTAAGGAAGGCAGTGGTTTTGAGGTTAGCAGAATACTTGTTATCCTTGTAGGAATAGTATGAAGAACCTGTCGAGAAAACATACTCGCCGACAAGAGTAGATAATCCGCTATATCCGTCGCCAGCTGCTTTAAGAAAATCTTCACAGATTTCATACATCTTTTTCCAGGTCCATTTGCCGCTCTTCCAGAGCTCATAAGGATCTTCTAGGCTATATTTGTCTATAAGTTCTTGATTGTAGAAAGTAACCATGGGCTGATAATAGGGTGAAGATTCAAGATTAACGCCATAAAGTAATCCGTTAACATTGTACTCCATCAAAATATCCTGATCCCAATATGTATCATTAAAGTCATAGCCTGTTTTGTTAATAGGCTGCATTGACATCATGTAGCTTGGATCGTTGTCGCGCAGACGAACAACTGTAGGAGGATTACCTGTTGCAACAAGGGATGCTAACTTAGCAAGATAGGTATCGTAACCTTCCTCTTTGTACTTAACCTTAATTCCTGTCTCCTTGGTAAACCTTTCAATAGCAGCTTTTTGAGCAGGTATTTGCGTGTTCCAGTTGTAAAGTTCAATTTCCTTTCCTGAGGCATCCTTCGGAAGCTTTGCCTTTACCTGCTTCCAAGTAAGAGAAGTCTGCTTGGGTGCGCTGGTTCCGCCATCGCTATTATCATTTGTACCCGGGGCCCAAAGATTAGAGACGGGTGCAGAAGTCGTGTTGCCCTGCGATGTTTGTGAAGGTGTGACCGTTTCGGACGGAGCATCGACCGATGTAACATCTGTGGAAGTATCAGAAGGTGTTTCTGAAGAATTTTCAACAATCACAGATGAGTTGTTTGCGGGCTCGCCTGATGAGTTGTTCGATCCGGTTCCTTCTGTGCCACAAGCAGCAACAGAGAAAACCATTAACAAGCAAAGCACAATGCAAATAAGTTTTTTCATTGTTTTCATTTTTTCCTCCATAATTAATTTGATTTTTAGCAGTTAAAATTTTCTCAAGTGTGAGAAAACATCTACTCTTATATTATCTTAGCACATAAAAACAAATTTGTCTATAAAATTTTACCTTTTTTTAAAAGTTCATTAAATGAACTTTTGATCAAATTTTTTAACCAACAATACCTGTTGCTGAAATGCTGGCAATAAACCTTTTTTGTAAAATAAGATAAAATACGAGCATTGGTGTTACAAACATAAGACATGCCGCCATGCAGGAATCTGCTGAAACAACAACGCCGTCCAAGCCGTGATGCATAAAGAAATCGTTAAGTTCCACTGCCATTGTTCTGTGATTTGTTAAGAACATTTGGGCAATATAATAATCATTCCAATGCCAAATAATCGATAGCAAAGATACTGTGAGCAATGCAACACCTGAGGACGGAACAACTATTCGCACATAGGTCAAGAGGGGACCTGCACCGTCAATCCATGCAGCTTCAAACAATTCCTTGGGTAACGCCCTATAAAACTGACGATAAATATATATACATAGGCCTGATTTCAGTCCTACGGCTGTAATCGACGGTAGGTATACCGCCCAAAGCGTATCAAGTAGATTAGTATCTATTTCTACCTTAAAAATCTTTTCAATCAGAGTGAAAAGACCTAGGAAGTCGAAATTGTAGTAATTTACGAAATTCGGTATTAAGGTCATAGAAAAAGGTACTAATATAAGCAGTATAAGCAACGCGTTAAGAATTCCCTGTCCCCTAAACTTAAAGCATGCAAGACCGTATGCCGCAACACCGCAGGCAATAATTGAAATTAAGGAGCTTATTACCTCAACAGTTATGGTGTTAAACAGAGATGTTGGCATTTGCAGTACTACCCAAGCGCTTTGAAAGTTAGAAAAAGTATAAGCCTTAGGAATCCACTGTACAGTTGGGTCATTAAAGAACATTGGATCTCTTATCGCATGGGATATCATAAATAAGATAGGATATAGCAGAGTATAGCTGAATGCTATAAGAAATACATATCGTGCTATTGATGAAATAAGGGAAACGGTCTTTTTCCTTACTTTGTAAACAGATAAGCTGCTTTCCCTGCCCGAAAGAGTGAATTGTTTTAATTTATTAAATTTTGTCATAATGCATCACTCCCATTTCTTAATGCAGAGTCTGTTATATAAAAACAGAATTAATCCCATAATTGCTCCTGCACAAAGGAAATAAATCCAGAGCATAGCAGAGCTTCTGTCGTATATCATCTGCTTATACATAAGATTTGACACCTGAGTCATAAGCGGCGTCGAACGCTCGGTTACTAAATCTATCATTGTATAGAGAAGAACCAACATAATGATATTTCTCAGCATCGGAACTTCTATAAACCAGAAGGTTTCCCAGCGGTTAGCTCCTTCAATCTTAGCAACCTCATAAAGCTGTGCAGTAATACTTTGAAGTCCTGCTAAGAAAAGAATGGTTTGAATACCGCAACTCCATATAAGATTGAAAACCTTTGCCAGATAGCCCGCTATCAGCGTCCTTATTTGTGCGGGTAAATCTAGGTTTACTAAAATTTCTTGGAAGTTTATTGCACCTTCGGTATAAGTAGATTCTCCACCGCCGGAAGCTGCTGAAAAAATAGGTGCGTTAACAGCGTTATTTGTCATTAGCATCATAACAACCGAGCCTGTAATAATTACCGGCAAGAAGAATATTGCACGGAAAACAACCCTTCCTCGAAACTTGCTGTTAAGGATAAGTGCCAAAACCATACTAAGTGAAAGGATAATGGGCAAAGAGGTCACCAGATAGGATAGTGACGCTGCCATATTGTTGACAAAGTTCTTATCCGAATTAAAGATATAGTGGAGATTTTCAAGGCCTACCCAGGTTGTCTTCATTCCCTGACCAACATTAATATTAGAAAAGACATAGTAGATTGAGGTTACGGTGGGGACAACAAAGAACATAGCTAATCCAAGTATCCAGTGTGCACAAAATACATATCCCCAACGGTTACGATTTCTTATCAAGTTAGACTGCTTTTGAAATAGTTTCATTTGTTTTCCCCCCTTATTTACTAAATTTGAAGCCGTATGCCGAAAGCTGTCCTACGGGTGAATCCTTAGCGGTATCGCTTGCATTTGTATATGCAACCACTCCGTTATCAAAGACTGTTTCGGTAACGCCCGTGTCTAATACGCGATAGTTGACAATCGAAGCTCCTTCAATTGCAGCGTAATATGACTTGTACGCACTAACATCTGCTATAATATCATCCTTAATATCGCTGTAAAGGGAATTGTAAATATTTGTGTGGGGAGTTGTAACATAAGTTATATCATAATTCTCCATCACTGTATATCCAAGTCCCGTACCACTAGCAAGTGCGTTTAAAAGACTTACTTTATAATTTGCGGTAAGATTAATCGGTTCACTGTATAGCGGAACATATCCTTTAAAGACCATTTGATAGAAAGGTATATATTGGTCAATACCATCCACATTGTAGGGGTCAACCTTAAGATTCAGAACCGAGTCGCTTACAGCAGCAGCATAAACATTCGCATCGTCTGTAACCACCTTGTATCCTGCATTCTTAATTCTTGTAAGATATTCGGCAACATCAGTTTCGGTCTGTAATCTTGTAGCATATTTAGCATCAGAATAATCAGAATAAGCAACCTGTCCCAATGATGAGGTGCTTATACCCGTTACTCCAAGTTTTGCTGCCTTATCAATAAGTTTATCAACAAGACCTGAAAGCTTTGACCTGCTTACAAGATAATAGTGTTGGAAGTTGTCACTATACCAACGCAAAGCGATATCAGGATATCTTTGTTTAACCTTAAATTTAGAGGGGCTCTTTGCAACGTCGTTAGCTGTTGTTGCACCGCTTCCCGAATTATTAAAGTTTACAAGGTCAAAGTCAACTGACAAAAGGAAGTTGTTGTTCTTGGCAAGCTCCTCTATTTTCTTATAGTCCTTTAAGGAACCGGCTAACGAAGCAAATTTGTAACCACCTGCTACTTCACCGACATCTATACCTGTTTTACCGAAGCCTTTCATCTGAACAGTAGGATAAAGTCCTGTGCTTGAAGCTAATCCGCTAATGATTTTTTCGGTTTCACTAAATGTGGTTAGACTTTCTAAATCCTTATACGGAAAACCAAATGCCAATTTTTTGTTCATTATATTTCCGAGAACCGAAACAGCATAGGCATTTTCTTTTTGAGAAGACTTCTTTAAGATGTTTTTCTCAATAAGATACTCTCTATAACGTTCTGCCATTCCTGCATAGTTTGCCTTTTCGCCCTCTAAGAAATAATATCCGATTACGACATTTTGGTCAGACATTATTTCCGAGTTGCGCCAAGAGACCTTAGTATTATGACCATAGGCCTGAGCATAAATGTCATATCCTCTGGTATATATATTCGGATAAACATTTGCGTAGCCAGCCTTTTTGTCTCGTGTTGCGGCATTAATTACAGCCATTTCAGCGCCCTGCTCAACAATTCCCATAATTGCGCTGTCGCCGTCCTTAGCACCAAAAACCGGCATTTTTACCTTTTCGTTTTCAATAGGCTGTTCCTCATAAAGTCGGCTGGCATCAACTCCATAAACCTCAGAGGAATAGGCGATTCTATCACCCTCGTTTGATATTGCATTCATAAGAGCGCCTGTTCCTGATGGAACAAAAACATAATTGCCCTCAACATTGTTTTCAGATGAACACAAGAAAGGCGCAATAGCCACATTCAGCAGCTTATAGCTGTCTCCCTCAGTAACTTTTGTAGTATCAAATGTAATAGCAACCGAATCCTCACGAATTATGTAACAAATAGGAACCGATATGCCGAATTCATCAAAATAATATGTAACCCTTATTCCGTTATCTATCTTTTCGGCTGACATATTACCTGTTGTAACACAGGAAATATACGCACGGCCAAAATCGATGCTCTTAGAGGTAGGGTCAATAACATTAATTTCAATAGGAGAGCTTATAGTTGCGTTTGCCTCCCCTTCAAGATAGAGCTTATGAGGTGTGGTGGACCAAACCTTTCCTGACTGCTTGCTTTTAGCTAAAACGCACTTGTATTCATTGTCCCATTCGAGAATGAATTTGGAGTTTTCAGCCATAACGCCCGAATCTACACATTCGGTGCTTAACATCTCATATTGAGCGCGGTTATAAGTAGCATCTCCACATCCTGTAAAGAGACCTGCAACTAGGCAGAGAACCAATAAAAACGATATGATTCTATATGCTTTTTTCATCGGTACGCCACCTCCATGTAAATGGTTTCAATAAATGAAGTCAGCTGTTGAAGCAGAATTACTACCATAAAGATAATAAACACAACCAAAATCATAAAGAAGATTGCTACTACTGTGTTTAGCAGGAATTTCGACATTCCGTATTCGTGAACCGTAGTAATAGCTATAAACAACAGATAGAAAGTATAAATTGTTGCAACTGTTGTTATTGTATTAATAAATGTTACATCATCATATGTAAGGACATATGAAAGACCAGTAATAAGGAAGTTTGCAAAAATCATAGGAACAAGAGAATAAGATGTTCCTATTGCAATTTCCTTAAAGGTTCCTTTTCCTGACATAAGCACGCTGGCAAGATAGTTACATATTATCCAAAGAACTACAAGGCCGAACGATTTTGCTAAAGTGTAGATTGCGTTAAAGTTGTGAGCATCAATTGTTCTGAAAAGGAAGCTGGAACCTGTCTCTTTAATAATAGAGGATAAAGTAAAGAGAAGAATAATTGCTGCTGCAATAGGTCCAGAGCCATAGCCCTTATACTTGATGTCATTAAACGCGCTGAACGGATGTACAAGAGTACTGCTAAGGGTACGAAGCTTAATGTTGGTAATAAGCGGTTTTTCTCTCTTCTTCATGCGAACAAGCACCACGACAAGTCCTACAAGCAACAGAACAATTCCTATGAACAGCCATGTAAAGTTGTCACTTATTAGCTTGTTGCGAACCTGTTGGTATGCAAGGTCATAGGTCGAATAATCGCTTGCGGCCTCAGCATACTTCATAGCTGTTTTGTAATCTCCCTCGGAATAATGTGCCTTTGCAAGTCCTCTTAAAGCATAGACACTGTTGGAGTCCATTGAGAGAATCTTTGTCCATAATTCCTTAGCCTCAGAATAGTTACCGTCAAGATAAAGAGGCTGAGCCTCGTGAACAAGTTTACCATATTCTGTAGGCTTAAACACTGTAATAGTATTTCGTGCAGAATCCAATACAAGTGTGTTATCACCCTTTAATGCGATAGCACTAGCGCTTTCAAACAAGCCCAGCTGGTTTCCTTGTTCTATTCCTCCGCCGTATGTGGTGATAAGGTTACAATCGCTGTCATAGACATAAACTAATCCATAGGTTGTATCAAGCGCATGAATAAATCCGCTATCATCAATAACAAGGCCTGCAAAATCCTGTGTCCTAGCTTTTTCCCAGTTGAATATAACCTTATCCTCAGCAAACTGGAAGCCTGATGCGGAAGAGGAAGATCCTCTGTTATCCCTTCTCATGAGAATGTTTATACCGCTGGGACTTAACATGCCAATCTGACCGGGTGTATTGGAATAAGGTTCAGCCGCACTCGTTACCGTGTAGAGATAACCGTTCGAGTCAATGCTCATATCATTGAAAGCATAGGGCAAGGTTCTATCACTCTTAGCTCTTTTTTCATCAGTATTTGTGAGAAGGTCCCAAATATATGAAAGAGCATCAAGTGCTGTATGCTGAACTGTATTTGCACCATAGAATCCTTTGAATTCATAGTCCGATGAGAAATACAATGCGCCGTAATATGAACCTAGACTTAATACATATATATTGCCATCCTGGTCCACAATCACTGAGGTCGGCTGAAAAATATATTCCTCAGGGATAATATCAGAATCGGGAAGTTCCATAAAGCGCTTAATATTACCTTCCAGGTCTGCTACAAAAACCCTTGCCATATCTGTATCAGAAAGATACAAAGTGTTATCGGGAGCAACATAAACATTGGATGCACCGTAAAAGGTTTCTTCAAATCCATCCTCTGTCTTAAAAATAATTTCACGATTAAAAGAGAAATCAGGATTTAAAACAAAGAGCTTAGATTCTTCGCCGTTTAATATATATATGTAGTCATCCTTGCAGAAGATGTCGGTAGCGCCCTCCATTACTTCCTTGCCAAGAGTTTCATCGTTAATTTTGAAAGCAGGCTCATACATATCACGAGAAATTGCCGATACAGAATAACCGTTTGCATAATAATGTATAAATGAATCCGAAGATTTAGCGGAAACGGTAATACCGGCAGTCATCAAGATACATAGAACAACTGCTATTATTCGAAAAAGTCCTTTTTTCATATTTACCTCCGCTAAATTATTCTTTAATACCTGAGCTACTCATGGTTTCCATTACGTTGCTCTGTGTGAGCCAGAACACAATAATAGGCGGCAACATCAGGATTACCGAGGCAGCCATCGAGCTACCTGTACGTGCAATACCTCCAGCAGCAATCGAGGTCATAACCTGAGGTAATGTTTTAAGCTGCTCGGAGAAGATTGTACCACTGGGAACTATCGACCACATATCTCTGAAAGAGAAAAGGAAGAGCGTTAACCATGCCGGCTTTACAAGAGGCATTACTATTTGTATGAAAATTCTCATTATGCCCGCGCCGTCGATTCTTGCAGCTTCAAGCAACGCATCCGGCACCGCACTATCGATATACTGCTTCATAAGGAAGCAGCCCATAGCTGACGGAATTGCGGGTAAAATATATACCCAATATGTATCAATGATTCCAGTCTTACTGAAAATCAGGTACTGTGGAATTGCTAGTGTATATGCATTGTAAAGAAGAGCCATTTGAACTATTGTAAACAAAAGAGTTCTTGCTTTAAGCTTTGATTTTGAAAAGGTGAATGCAGCGGCTGCTGAGCAAATAATATGCAATATCGTTGATACCAAAGCTATAAACACGCTGTTAAATATGTAGCGTGACAGCGGCACTCTTAACGAAGCGAGCAAGCCAGGCAATTCTGTAAAGTTCTGCAATGTAGGTCTTGACACTGTAAACCTGGGAGGTACAATAAGTAACTCTTCCAACGGCTTTAACGATGTAATAACGCAGTAGAAAAGTGGGAGCACCGAAAAAAGACCGAATAAGGTTAGGAATGTGAAGAAGAGCACATTGCCAGCTCTTGAACGGGTGTAGCGCTTGTACTGAGACCTTTTGCTCACCCGACCATGTGATTTTACTTTCATTTCCATCAGGCTCAACTCACTTTCCTAATAAATTTAACAACGAACCGATTATTACACGGAACAATGCCATTAGTGCAAACAGTACTACCGAGATAGCTGCCGCATAGCCGAATTCGTATCGCATCGTACCTATATCAGTTAAATATGTAACAATGGTATCGAGAGAGTTGTTTACTGTCGGATAACCCGCAAGTACCGTAATAACAGCACCGATAGAGAAGGCAGCTTGAATCTGCATTACCGCACTGAAAAGAAGAATGCTCTTCATCGACGGTAATGTTATATACCAAAGCTCCTGCCAACGATTGCGAATACCATCAATAGCACCTGCCTCGTACATCTCGTGAGATACGTTCTGTACACCTGCAACGTTTGCCAAGAAAGATACGCCCATGCTCATCCACAACTGTACTATAACAATAATTGTAAAGTTGTATGCCGCATCCTTAAACCAAATTATCGGATCGCTTATAAGTCCAAAGCTTAGCAACAAGCTGTTTACAGTACCGTTGCTATCACCCGTAAAGAGAACGCTCCATACAAGGTAAGCATTTCCTGCAAGAGCCGGTGCATAGAAAAGGAATGCTAAAAAGGTTCTTAATATAGGACCAAACTCACTGATACACCAAGCAAGGATAAATGCAAGTGCATATCCGATAGGTCCTGTAATAACAGCCAGTACAAGTGTGTTTTTAAGAACAATTGGGAAAACTTTATCTCCCGTAAACATTCTTAAATAATTGTCCAGTCCGCTCCAAATGGGTGTAGATACCATATCATAGTCGAATAGGCTTAATATAATCGATGCCAACACCGGAACTACCGTAAACAATGTGAATAATATCATAAAGGGAAGCATAAGCACGACAAAAGATGTTCTATCGCCTAAGCTCTGTGTGCTTATTTTGCTGAATGACGGTTGCTTTAACATCTTAGCGTCTGTTTTCATACTGTTTCAGCTTCCTTTCTATCTCAATATTTGCCTCTCTGCCCCATTCAAGAAGCATGTCTTTGGGGTTTTCATTTCCGTTTGAAGAATTCCAGAAGGCAAAGTCTATTGAACGTGCAATATAATAACTTCCCGGAATCTCGGGGATTTCAACAGTTTTGTTCCAAGCAGCTTTGATGCTGTCTATCTTATCAGAATCCCAAGACATTCTGTCAAATGCTTCTACGTTAGAAACAGATATACGACCGATAGGTCCAAGTACCGATTCAACACTCATGGAATATGCATACTGTGTATCAGCAGATACCCACCATTTTAAGAATTCCCATGCTGCCTCGGGGTCTTGCGCGTCTTTAAGAATCGAGCAGCCTGTTCCGCTTCCCGAAGAACTGTTGTTAAGGTTTCCGTTTTCATCAACTACGCCGGGGAGCTCTGCCATCTGCCACTTACCGTCGATTTCCTTTGCTGTATCCTTTATGGTATTGTAGGTGGTATATGACGCAATACCCATAGGACAGGTTCCTGTTCTGAATCTGTTATAGAAATCAAGCTGATAAGGAAGCTTCATTCTTGTATAATAATGTACCCAATCAGTAAATACCGAAACAACCTCAGAAGATGTAAGGGTGGTGGCGGTCTGTTCCTCATTGTACATAGATAAACCGTTTTGAATCATCAGCGTCGGGAAAATTGAAAGACTTCCAATACCGCCGTTTACGCTGGCAACATCGGTTATCTGTGAATATGGTAGCCATACATCGAAGTTTCTTCTGGTAAGCACTCTTGCTACCGTCTTAAACTCATCCCAAGTCTTAGGAACCTGTAAGCCGAGTTCTTCAAAAACATCGGTACGATAGTAAAGCATATTAAAGCCCTGTGTATCAGGTAAAGCATACAAATTTCCTTCATACATATACGGAATTTCAGCTCCGTCCACAAACTGCTTTAATACCTCGTCACAGTCATCAAAGCTGGATAGGTTATATAAAACACCACGAAGCGCGAGGTTAACCGGCTCGGTTCTTACCTGATTGAGAATTACATCAGGTCCGTTACCCGAAATAACACCCTGTATAACCGATGCGTTTGCGATCTTTAAGTCAACCTGTATATCAGGATGCATAACCGTGAAATCCGACTGGATAAGGCTGTTGAATATCTGAGCCTGGTCACGACCCCAGTTTACCCACAAGGTAACCTTTCTCTTGGAATCAGAATCTGTTGTTCCCGAAATATTGTTGTAATCCTCTGTGAAAGAGGCTATGAATCTAAGGAAGCTGAACCAGGTTCTTTTAAATATGTTTGAGCTTGCCTCATTAGCTTCATCTTCCGGAGCGAGAAGATAAATACGGTCAATACTCATAGGAATATCCTGCATATCATTGATAGCAGCGGATAAAGCTGTATAGTTTGAATAGTATGTAGTCTTATATCTGTGTGCCCTATAAGGATTCTCATACATATACTGTATGGTGTTTGCCATATTCTTAACAGATGAAAGGTCTGAGCTGGTCTCACCGTTAGATATTGCAATAAGCTGTTCTTCTACCGTTTTAAGCCTTTCGTGAATTGCTTTAAGGGTATCGTTAAATCCAGGAATCTGATTAAACAACTGATAGTCACGGTAAACATCAACGGTATCTCCCGTTACCATATTTATATCTAGGTAAAGGTCGCCTATTTCCTGAACAATCTCATTAAGCATCTTTGCGGTTTCAGAATAGGTTCCCATGGTACCTGTAAGGCTTATCTCATTTTTTCCCTCTTTAAGATATACTAGGTAAGCGTTGTCTTCATCAGCGAAATCTACAATATCCCAGTCTGATGCATACGGGAAAGCAATACTCTCTGCCTCAGCAAAAGGCGTTTTTCCGTTTACGCGAAGCCAACGATACACATTTCCGTTAAGCACCTTGTTCTGCTTGTAGGAGAAAGCGACTTTATAATATCCTGCTTTGGGTGCGTCAACATACCAATAAATAGTATCTCCGCTTTCCTTCCAGGTGGAGCCGCCGATATTGTTTACCTTCACCTTGATGGGATCATTTGGATAAACCTTAGAGCTGCCGCCGTCAGCACCCGCTTTAAGCCAGTAATTATTTTTAAGGGGCGAAGACTCGCCTTCAATGATTATGGCATCGCCGTCATAATACTCACTGCTGTCGGGAGCAGCATATGCATCCGCCGGCTCAACAACGGTAAGCAAAAGCTTTTCCACTAAAACGTTGGTATTTGCCGGTGTTATTTTGACAGTATGGGTTCCTGCTGTTAATTCCACTGTGCAGTAGCCTATTCTGTAATCAACAACCTCGGTGAAATAGTGAGTTGCGCTTTCTTTGTATAAAACCTGTTCGGGAGCAAACTGGTTGCCCGCACCATCGAGGCGGAACTCCTCCTCGCTGGTCCAAAACTTTGGTAATGTCAGTTTTTTTCCAGAAACGGCAGGATTAACTCCGTCAATCTCGATATCAAGTTCCATAACCGAGACCATATCATCGAGAGATTTGTAGAGGAGTCCGATTTTGTACTCACCTGCCCTATCTACTTCGGCAGTAATTTCAACCGGAGTATCTTTCAGCACGGCGTTTACATCAACCGAAACCGTGTGGCTGTCATCTGTGACCGTTGCTGCGGCAACCGGAACGGCCAATATTGAAAAGGCCGAAACAAGTAACGCAACTACGCACAGAAACGAAACAATTTTTTTCATAGCTTTTGCTCCTTCCGGAAAAATATGTTCCGAAAAATGTTGCTTTTCCTACAAAACAAGACTTTAAAAACAGGTCATCATAATCTTGTTTTCGCAGAATACACCACATTATTTTCATATACATTATTATTAAACCATAGAACAATGAAAATCGCAATAATTTTATGTTGCAAATGCTTCCAAAATTGTTGCGCGTATTTTAAAGGATTAGCTTAAAATTTATTAAAAAGTTGTATAATTTGATGACAGTATATATCTAAAATAACCTATTTTTCGACTATAAAACACACTTTTTTCATAAATTCCAAAAAAATATATCATATAATGTTGCTGCAAGCTTTCAGGAGAAAATTCATAACCTAAAATCCGCATTAAAAAGCTTTTTTAGGTTGCTCTTATATAAAATATTTAATGATTTTAGACCTATAAAAATACAGGACAGGCAAAAAAGCTTTCACTCTCTCATATTTTAAGAGAAAGGGGGTATTTATTTTGTTTTCTTTGCTTATAGAGGTAATTTCATCTCTTCTGTATCTTGCCTTGCACGTTACAGGACCAGGCTCCTTTCCTCCCGCACTTTCAAAAGAGGAGGAAATCGAGCTTTTAAATTTAAAAGAACAAGGTGATAGCTCTGCAAAAAACAAGCTCATAGAACATAATCTGCGCCTTGTAGCACATGTAATAAAAAAATATTATAGTAACAACTCCGACCAGGACGACCTAATATCCATAGGAACAATAGGTCTTATAAAAGCCGTAACCACCTTCCGCTCTGACAAAGGAATCAGGCTTGCTACCTATGCTGCAAGATGTATCGAAAACGAGATACTTATGTACTTTCGTGCGGGGAAAAAATTCTCACAGGATGTGCATTTTTCAGACCCGATTGACACCGATAAGGATGGGAACGCGCTCACGCTTATTGATGTGGTTGCAGATGATGTAAACATTGCTGATGACATAGATAAAAAAATGAAAATCGAGCGACTGAAAGTGCTCATTGACGCAAGTCTTGATGAAAGAGAGCGCGAGATAATAAAATTCCGCTATGGAATTTCAGGGTATCCTGAGCTTACTCAAAAAAAGGTTGCAGAAAAGCTTGGCATTTCCCGTTCCTATGTGTCAAGAATAGAAAAATCCGCCCTCGCTAAGCTAAGGCGGAATCTTTAAATTAAAAAATGAGTTGTACTAAAAGCATATAGCAAACCGTTCCTATTGCTATACTGAGCAGTGTGTTGCGTTTCCATATATGTAATAAAACGACTGCTGCGACCGATATTAACTCGGGTATGCCGTAAGGATAGGAAAGCGGAGTAACATCTTTTAGACAATACACTACCAGCATAGCCATAATGGCATACGGCAGATATTTTCCAAGGTCTGTTATAATCTTTGGTGTTGGCGCATTTTCTTTAAAAAGAATAAAGGGTAAAATGCGCAAAATCAGGGTTACTGTCGCTGTCACAAGAATATAAAGAAGAATTTTCGTATCGCTCATTTCTTTTCCCCCTTAACATTGAGCCTTGGTACAATAAGGACAATAAGGATAATAGCCATAGAGGGTATTAAAAATATGTTCTTACCAAAAAGGAAAAGACAGCCTGCCGAAACTATAAGCCCTGTCAATGCGGGGAATTTATTGGATGAGGTCAGCCACTGCTCTACAAAAATTGTTACAAAAAGAGCTGTCATACAAAAGTCTATACCCTTCGTATTTAGGGCTATTACCTGTCCAAAGGTTGCACCGAGCAGACTACCTGTTACCCAATAAATATGGTTAAAGAGTGAAACAAAAAATTGATATTTATGTGTATTTATTCCCGACGGCGTATCTCCCGTACACACAAGCGAGTAGGTTTCATCGGTTAGAGCAAACATAAGATAGGGCTTTTTTCTGCCTGTTTTCTTGTATTTGTCCACCATTGAAATACCGTAAAAGAGGTGTCGCGCATTAACCATAAGGGTAGTAACAGCAGTAGCAATAAGCCCTGCGCCCGAAGTTATCAGATTAACAAGTACAAACTGCATTGAACCTGCATAAATAATAAGGCTTGCTAAAAAGGACCAGAATATGCCTATGCCCTTGTCAGACATAAGCACGCCGAAACCGAAGCCTAATACTAAATACCCTGTCATAACCGGCAGGGTATTTAGTATTACAGTTTTAAAAAACTTTTTAGTCATTGCTTAATTTAAGCCTTATTTACAGAACTCGTACATTGTACGATAGGTTTCGTAAACATCGAATTTTGAAACAACCTCAAACGGAGCATGCATACAGAGTACGGGCACGCCGAGGTCAACGACATCAACACCCATATTTGCAATATACATTGCAACCGTTCCGCCGCCGCCTAAATCAACACGGCCAAGCTCTCCCGTCTGCCAAGCAATACCTGCGTTATCAAGCATAGCGCGAACATAAGCGATAAACTCAGCCGAGGCATCGGAGGTATTCGATTTTCCGCCTGAGCCTGTATATTTTGTAACAACGGCACCGTAATTAAGCTTAGCGGCATTTTTATGCTCCATAACATCCTTAAAGGTGGGGTCCATAGCAGCATTAACATCGGCAGAAAGACACTTGGAGTTGCGGAGTGCGACGGTGTAATCTACCCCTTGGTTTTTAGCAATGTCACTAACTATGAAGCGTAGGAAATCGGAATTTAAACCTGTGTTGCCGTTAGAGCCTACTTCCTCTTTATCTGCAAGAATTGCAATAGCGGTTTTTGAAGGCTTTTCAATCTCGGTAATTGCCATTAATGCAGGATATGCACATACCCTGTCATCGTGACCGTACGCGCCGATAAGCGAACGGTCAAAGCCTATATCTCTAGGCTTTATAGCAGGTACACATTCAAGCTCAGCCGAGAGGAAATCCTCTTCTGTAACACCGTATTTTTCGTTTAGTGCTGCCAAGATGTTAAGCTTTACAAGCTCGCCGCCTTTATCATCCTTAAAGGGACGCGAGCCTATAAGAATGTTAAGCTCCTCGCCGCGTATACCGTCGCCTAAACTTCTCTTTGACTGCTCCTGTGCTAAGTGAGGCAGAAGGTCGGTAATAACAAAGCAGGGCTCGTTTTCCTCTTCACCTATGCTTACGTTAACGACACTGCCGTCCTTTTTGGCAAACACTCCGTGCAAAGCTAAGGGAATTGTTGTCCACTGGTACTTTCTTATTCCTCCGTAATAGTGAGTCTTGAAAAGAGCCAAATCAGTATCCTCATAAAGAGGGTTGGGTTTTAAATCAATTCTCGGAGAATCAATGTGGGCAGCGGTTATTTGAATGCCGTTATCAACAGTTTTCTCACCCACAACCACAAAAGCAGCCGCTTTATCGCGGTTGTTTACATAGTATTTGTCTCCCACCTTATATTGTACCGAGGCATCAAAGGGCTTAAATCCTGCCTTTTCGGCTATTTTAATTGCCTCAAAGACAACCTCCCTTTCGATTTTGCCGTCGGCAAGGAATTTTTTGTATCCCTCGCAGAAATCGGTTACTTTTTCCCACTTTGCTTCATCGCAGGAAAGAAGTCCGTTCTTTTTTGACATGAAGAGCTTTTCCCTTAACTGCTCAGCTTTCGATTTTTCAGACATGTTTTACCTCCAAAATTGTATTTAAGATGCTTATAAATTCATCATATAGTTTTTGCTTATCGCCGTTGTTGTAAAGTATATACGGCGTTCTTTCTTTATAGTATTGGTCGGTCTTCCCAGCTCCTATTCTAAGCTGTGCGCTGTTTCTCTCAATTTTATCACGCTCAACTATTCGTTCAAGGCGAATATTTTTATCTGCAAGCACCGCTAAAACCGCACCGCAGATAGAGTCGATTCCGCTTTCATAAAGAGTAGGCGCATCAAGCAGTATTTTTTCCTTATCCGAAGTTCTTATTTCATCTAATATAAGCTCGGTTATAAAAGGAAAAATAACACGGTTTAAAAGCTCCGTTTTATCGGGCGAGGTAAAGGCTTTTTCGGCTAATTTAGCACGAATAAGTCTGCCCTTTTCATCCAAAATACTCTTGCCGAAATTTAGCACCAACGCTTCAAGACATTCCTTATTCTCGACTGCTTTTCTTGCCGTTTTATCGCAGTCGATAACATAAAAGCCCATTTCTCTTGCTTTTTTTGATAATACCGATTTCCCTGCTCCCGTAGGTCCTGTCAATCCTAAAATGTAACTCATAATTTTATCACCTTAAAACCCGCAGCGCGAATAAGTCTGTTATACACAGCAAGACCAACTCCGCTCTTTTTTGGAGCATGAATATACACCTTATCGACAAGAAAACGGTCACTTTTTCGAAGCAGGTCGAAAATCAGTCTTGCCTGAGTTTCAGAGTCCTCTTTATTCCCGTAAGATAAGCAAGGCTTGTTTATAAGCGCTTGCTCCTCCGAAAAGCATATAGCCGCACAGCTTTCCTGCTTATTGACAAACTCACAAAAACGACCGCTTTCTGCCTCAACCAAGACTGTTTCAGTCTTTGGAGAATAATGCTTGTATTTCATTCCGGGCGAAGCCGCCTCTTCATTCTCATCAAGCTCTGATAAAACCGCCTTGTCAACAACAAGGTCAGGCAATATTTCACGCAGTCCTTCCGGTGTTACGGCACCTGGTCTAAGGAGTCTGGGTGGATTTTCCGCAAGGCTTACAACCGTTGACTCAACACCTACATTTGAAGCCGAGGACATAATTACCGCATCTATTCTTCCGTCAAGGTCAGAAAGTACGTGCTCTGCCGAGGTGGGACTTGGCGAGCCTGATAAATTTGCCGACGGAGCAGCAAGAGGCAGTCCTGATGCCTTGATAACCCGTCTTGCTACCTCGTTTTCGGGCATTCGCACCGCTATGGTATTAAGTCCTGCCGAAACAGATGAAGCTACCTTATCGGTACGTTTTAGCACCAAGGTAAGAGGTCCGGGCCAAAACCTTTCAGCCAAAAGCCGAGCTTGCTTCGGAAAGCTTAGAACTATATCTTTTATATCGTCGAGCTCTGCAATATGCACAATTAACGGATTATCCTGCGGCCTGCCCTTTGCCTTAAAAACCTTGGAAATAGCCTGCTCGTTATATGCGGATGCCGCAAGTCCATAGACCGTTTCGGTTGGGATTGCAACAATTCCGCCGTTTTTAAGTATCTTTGCAGCCTCTCTTATCCCGCTTTCATCACTCAAAAGACGTAACGTTGTCATTGTTCCTCATCCGATTTAAGCATCTCTGCTCTATAATGTGTTATAAGTGCATCTATTACTTCATCAAGGTCGCCGTTTAAGATTTGGTCTATCTTGTAAAGTGTAAGCCCAATTCTGTGGTCTGTAACCCTTCCCTGAGGATAGTTATAGGTGCGAATTCTCTCACTTCTGTCGCCCGTACCGACCTGTGACTTACGGTCGGACGCGATTGCCTCGTTCTGTTTTTGCTGTTCAATCTCATAAAGTCTTGAACGAAGCACCTTCATTGCCTTGTCCTTATTCTTATGCTGGCTGCGTTCATCCTGACATTCTACAACAAGTCCCGTAGGCAAATGGGTTATACGAATCGCCGACTCAGTCTTGTTAATATGCTGACCGCCAGCACCGCTTGAACGGAAGGTATCTATCTGCAAATCGGTTGGGTTTATTTCAATTTCCACATCCTCTGCCTCTGCAAGAACCGCAACCGTTACGGTAGATGTGTGAATTCTTCCCGATGTTTCGGTCTCAGGCACACGCTGAACCCTATGAACTCCGCTTTCATACTTAAAGCGAGAATATGCACCCTCGCCCTCTATCATAAAGCTTACTTCCTTGTAACCGCCAAGCTCGGTTTCGTTTGCGCTTATTATTTCGGTCTTCCAGCGCATTGACTCAGCATACATTGTGTACATACGCATCAGCACGCCTGCAAATAAAGCCGCTTCTTCTCCGCCTGCTCCTCCGCGTATTTCGACAATAACATTTCTGTCGTCGTTAGGGTCCTTGGGCAAAAGAAGTATTTTCAGCTCCTCTGAGAGAACCTCAATTTTTGCTTTTGCCTCTAAATACTCTTCCTCAACAAGCTCTTTGAAATCCTTGTCAAGCCCTCCCGCATTAAGCAGCTCGCGAGCCTCCTCCTCAGAAGACCTTGCAGCCGCATATTCACGGTATTTTTCAACTATCGGAGTGAGCTCCTTGTGCTCCTTCATCAGCCTTTTAAACTGCTCGTTATCAGACACTATATCGGGCTGTGACAATAGCCCGTTTACCTCTTCAAACCGCAATTCAACCGCCTTTAATTTATCAAACATTTTTTACTCCTCATCGCAGTGAACTATCTTCTTTATGTTGCGTTCAATTTTTACTCTGGGCGCCATAATTTCGTGCGAGCAACCGTTACAACGGATTTTGAAATCCATTCCTATTCTCAGCACGGTGAAGGTGTCGGCTCCGCAGGGATGCTTTTTTTTCATATAAAGTGTATCTCCCACCCTAACATCCATGGCACCATTCCTCCTTAATTTGCGCTATACCGCCTCAATTTTAGTTATTATACAATATTTACCTTCCTATTGCAATATATTCTTGATAAATACAAATAAAAATGATATTATTAATTTATACTTTTATATGGGAGGTTTGTTTTAGCGTGGTTAAAATTCTTCACTCAGCCGATTTTCATATCGGCGCTGAGCTTTCAAGCCTTGGTACGCTTGCCGAAAACAGACGCTATGAAACCCTTGAAACCTTTGGTAAAATGAATTTGCTGTGTCGTGAAAATAATGTCGAATTTTGTCTTATTTCGGGTGATTTGTTCGACAGTAACAATGCTGGTCGAGCGTTTTCTGACACGGTTTTAAATTATATTAAATCCGCAGAAGACACTCAGTTTTTGTATGTTGCGGGCAATCATGACCC
Source organism: Clostridia bacterium (assembly GCA_017533175.1). GTDB lineage: Bacteria > Bacillota > Clostridia > Oscillospirales > Acutalibacteraceae > SFWF01. The sequence goes on along the minus strand of JAFXIJ010000010.1, from coordinate 2,684 downwards.
GCTTGACCCCTCTTCTCCCTTTGCTGATGCAAAAATACCCGAAAATTTGCATATTTTCGGTACTGAATTTGAGGCTAAGGATTTTCCATTAAAAAAGGTTCGTTTTATAGGAAAATCCTTTTCGCATTCAAGCATGAAGACAGAGCCGATAGAGAAAAGTCTCCTAAGCGATGATTTTATTAACATTATGCTTCTTCACGGCGACCTTTTTGCCGACAGGAAAAGCCCCTATAATCCCATTAGCCGTGAATTTATTGAGGACTCTTGTGTTGATTATTTAGCTCTCGGTCATATACACAAACGTTCAGATATTATGCGTATCGGACACACCTTTACCGCTTATCCCGGCTGTCCTGAGGGACAAGGCTTTGATGAAGACGGCATAAAGGGTGTGTATATTGGCGAAGTTGGTAAAGGCGTTTGCAACCTTTCCTTTAAAAAACTTTGCAGACGTGCGTTTTTTGTTTATGAAGCTAATCTTTCAGCTGCCGAGACCTCCTTGGATGCGGCAAATATAATTCTTAGTGAATTAAAGCAAAACTACGGCGATTCTTTCGCTGAAAGCCTATATAAAATAGTGCTGACCGGAAGAAATAAAAACTGCTCGCATATCAAGACTGCTGAAATTTTAGCCTTGATATCCCCATCTCTTTACTTTGTAAAGCTTGAAAATCAGCTCAAACCTGACTACGATTTAAGCATTTTAAAAAATGAAATAGGTCTTAAAGGCCTTTTTGTCAATAAAATGCTTGAAAAAATTGCCTTAGCCGATGAGGTCGACAAGGCTGTGCTTGAAAATGCGCTTTATTTGGGGCTTGAAGCTTTTGAAGGGCAGGTGTCTTATAATGAGGATTAATTCGGTTCATCTTGCCTCTTTCGGAAAATTTAAAAATTATACTTTAAATTTCAGCGACGGCTTTAATGTCATTTTCGGAGAAAACGAAAAGGGTAAAACAACCATTATGGCATTTATTCGTATGATGTTTTACGGCACAAGTGGAAAATCGAGTGACACCGCTAAAAATCTGCGTAAGAAATACATGCCCTTCGACAGTGATTTAATGGCGGGAAGCATTGATTTTGAGCATAAAGGTGTTTCCTACACGCTCGAAAGAGTTTTTAAAGCATCCAACGCCGCTGATAAGCTTAAACTGATAAATCATAATACGGGTGAAATCAACTCAACAAGCGGTAAAACCGATATTGGCTCTGCCTTTTTCGGTTTAAGTGACTCGGCATTTGAAAAGAGCGTTTATATTGGCAATCTGAGTGTTTTTTCAGCAAACGAAGATGCTGACGGTGAGCTTAATTCAAAGCTTTCAAACATTGTTACCTCCTTAGATGAAAGCGTTTCCTTAGAGGAGGTTAAAGCAAGACTGATTAAGGCTAAGGAGCTTTTGATGTCTCGAAGCGGAAAGATTGGTATTTACGACAAAGCACAAAAAAAGCTTGAAGAAACCGAGCGGCTTTTAATGGAAGCTGAAAGAAGAGAAGAAAGCATTCTTTCCACACAGACTTTGATTTCCGAAAAACAGGCGCGTCAAGAGGTTGTATCAAAGGAATCGGCAAGACTCTTTGAGCTTCTTAAAAATGCTAAAAAGTTAAGTCTTAAAGCTGCGCTTGACAGATATTTTAATTCCTGCGAGGTTATAGACAAACTTGAAGAAAAAATAATGCTGAGTAACGGGCACCCTGCTGACAAGACGTTTTTAAATCAATTAAAAACCGCCCATTTAGAAGCAGAACAGCTAAAAAGGGAGCTTGCTTTAAAGGAGCATGAAACCGAAAAAGCGGCGGCGGCATTAGAACTGCTTAAAGGCACAAAGGATACAGATATTCTTTCCTTAAAAGAAGAAAAGCAGATGCTGGAAAGTGAGCTTGAAAAATTAAGGCTCAATATAGCATTTCTTCTTTCAAAAGAAAATGAGCTCGGTACAAAATCAAAAAGTACTAAGCCAAAAAGAACCGCAAAAATTTTGCTTTCCGGTCTGGGATGGCTTATAACAGCAGTAGGCTTAGGGCTTGGTTTTGTTTCTTCTTATCTGTTTTTGGTATCCTTGCTTGGTGTGATAATTTTAGTTTTTGGCGGGCTTTTAATTAGAAAGACCGACTCAGGCGTGTCTGCCGGTACAGAGAATAAAGAGAGTGTGTCCGCTAAGCTCGACGCCGAAAGAACAAGGGAATCCGAGCTTTGCTCTAAAATAGAAGCTTTAAATAATGCCATAAACACCGTGCTTGTTGAAAGCGGAAGCCGTAAGGCGTTAATAGAAGCAAAAACCATTGAGTTTCTTGACCTTAAAGAATCCTTGCTGTCGGCAAGGGAGAATGTGCATAAAGCTGAAAGAGAACTTGATACTCGTTTTTCACATTTGAAAAACAGCGAACAGTTTAATGACATTCTTGGTGCTGTTGATATAATAGATGAAACACTTTCCCGCATTGATGCCGAAAAGGTTAAGCTCTCTGTGTCTTATGAGCAAACGGGTTGTTCCTCTCGCGAGGAGGCGAAAAGCCGTCTTGCAGAGCTTAACACCGACTCTGAGCTTAACAATATGTCTACATCAGAGCTTGAATCGGCACAAAGAAAAATAAAAGAAATTTCGGAAGAAAAGAACCGTTTGGGAGCCGAGATAGCCGCCTTAAAGCAGGAGCTTAAAAACCTTTTGTCCTCGGGAGACACGGTT